>CAMNIW010000147.1 GCA_946540675.1 uncultured Clostridia bacterium
TTTTAAGGTGGAAAATTCTCGAAAAATACAACTCGTTATCATAGCCGAGTTGATCGGATATTTCCATTACCGTCTTGTCGGAGTCCCTTAAAAGGAGCATCGCCCTTTGCATTTTTTTGTTTATGACGTATTGCGACGGCGATATGCCGAATTGAGCCTTGAAAGTATTTGAAAAATATACTTTATGCAGGTGGCATAGATCCGCGAGTTCTTGCAGCGTTATGCGTTTTTCCACGTTCTTATTTATATAATCTATGACTTCTCCGAATCTCAGCGGCATAAGCACGTCGTCGGTTTTCGGGATAAATCTCGACAAAATGACCTGAAGCAAGCCGTTTATTTCGAGATCCTTGTATCCCGCTTTATCGTCGCTTTTTATAAGTTCTTCTATCCGTTTGAAAAGGGATTCGTCGTACGGCTCGGCAGGCGCTTCGTTGCGCAGATTTATCGCGTTATATAAGTTATTATACATGTCCGAGAACTGAAAATGTATAAAGTGGTGCGAGAGCAGCGAATCGCAGTTTGCGGTGACCACCGAATAACTCGGTATATAATACAAAAAATTCTTTTTCAGCGATATGACTTTATCTTTGAGTATAAGATTTGCTTCGCCTTCCGTAACGTAATAAAATCTGTCGTGCTTATAGAAAAAGACTATGTTTTTCCAAAAGTCTCCCACGGTCGCAAAATCCGCTTCTTTTATTTCGAAAACGGTCTGTTTTATCAATTCGCTCGTTTTATTCATACATACTCCGATGTTTAACGTATACAGTCGACCTTGCCGCTTAAAAAATATCGGTAAGGCGCGTTATGCCTATATTTTATGCGTCACACCTATATATTAAAATAAAAACGATTCAAAATCAAGTCAAATTCCATAAATCTTTGATTTGTGTATGTATTCCTTAACAATGTGTATTTCATTTTTTAATACGAAAGGTTAAAATATATAGCGGAAAAAGCGTATAAAAACCGCTTTTATGTGCCGTGTTTTCGGGCGAACGGGCAAAAATATGCGTTCGGACGGCTTTCCGGACGCTAAAAAAAACACCGTCGCCGCTGGGGGAGAAAAATGCGATTATTAAAGAAAATAACGTTGTTTGCGCTGGCGGCCGTTACCGCCGTTTCGTGTTGTTGTTGCGGGGGAAAAGGCGATAGCGGAAACACCGACGGACAAAAGGAAGACGATATGAAAAAATTGCCGTTTTACGTAGATCCCGAAACCGCCGAGTACGGCGAGTTTTCGGGCGATTTGCTTTACCGTCCGTTTTTTCTCGGCAACGTGATATACAACGAAACCGTTTTGCTTACGGGCGACGGAACAAACGCGAGCGGAAAATTGCAATTTACGCCGATAAAGGTATTGAGCGTCCGCGATTATACATGGAAAAACGAGTATAAAGAAAATAAGGATTACAAGGTGTCGGGCAACGTCATAACGCTCGGCGACGATTCCGCTATACCGTATCTTTCGGAAGAGAACTTAAAGGGCAACGATCTTCCCGAGCCTTACTATATGACAGACGACATAAGCAAGGTAAATGAAAACGGCGTTATGCGTATGGGCGCGACGATATATCACGAAGGAAAGATGATATACGGCAGGCAGGTTTCGGTTTCATACGTGTACGACCCGAAAGATATAAATTTTGATATTCCCGTATTCGACGCGCCGCTGACCGTCGGAAAACTCGAACGCGGCGAACCCGTCACGATAGCGTGCACGGGCGACAGCATAATGGAAGGTTGCTCCACGAGCGGACATTTTCATCACGAGCCGTATATGGACGACTTTATGCAACTCGTCAAGAGCGGGCTTGAAAGCAAGTATGATTCCGAGATAACCCTTTCCAATCAGGCTGTCGGCGGAAAAACTTCCACGTGGGGAGCGGACGCGGCGCAGATAAACAAATTGATAAGCGTAAATCCGGACATACTGTTCGTGCACTTCGGAGTAAACGACGCCGGCGCGAACGCGTCCAAAAACCTTTACGCGGACAATATAGAGAGCATAGTCGTAAAAGTGCATTCCTACCTTCCCGATTGCGAGATCGTTCTTATCAAGTGCTTTACGCCGCATCAGCCGACGTACGACGGAGAACTTCTTGAAGGCTATTGGAAAAAGATCGACGGGATAGTCGGCGGCAACAAAAACACCGTTTCGCTCGATTTGTACCATATGAGTATGAAAATGCTCGAAACAAAAAAGTATATGGACGTAACGGGCAACGGGATAAACCATCTCAACGACTTTACGGCAAGACTGTACGCAATGTACATACTCGGCTCTCTCGTTAAGTATTGATCGGAAACGTATCGAAAAAAACGGTACGTATAATAGAAAAGTTGAAATATACAGATAAAAAGGAGAAGAAAATGAAAAGATTTTTTGCTTGCCTGTGCGCCTTTGCACTGTTGCTTCCTGCGGCTTCGTGCGGGAATACCGCGACCGTAGAACCGGAAAAGACCGAAGTAAATATCGACGTGCCCAAAGACATAGAAGCGTCCATATCCATACTTGTTCCCGGCGGAAACAAGAACGAAGAAACGATGATACAGTGTCTTATCGACGACTTCACGGAAGAATATCCCAACGTGACGATAGATATGAGTTACGTTACGATAAACAGTTACGAAAGCACCGTAAGGGGACTTGTCGCGTCGGGAGCGCTCGACGATATAGTCTGGTCCAATTCGCCCGACTTCTATTATCTGGTCGCCAAAGATTACGTAGAGGATCTCAATCCGTATATCGCGGCTTCCGAAAGCGCGGGAGAATTTAACGTCGAGACCGATTTTTACAGCGAATATTTCGAGAGCGGCTCGCTCGGCGGCAAACTCTATTGCGTACCGAGAAGCAGCGACAGCGTCGTCACGTTCATAAACACCGATATACTAACAAAAGCGGGTTGCGATATGTCCAAGGTCGTCAACGGCTGGTCGTGGGACGATTTCCTTACCGTATGCGGACAAGTAAGGACGTATATGGACAACAACGGACAAAGCAGCAGTTACGTCGTAGACGCCAATCTCAATACTTGGCTGTCGGTTTGCTATCCGTTGCTCGTTTCTTACGGAGCGGACGTTCTTGACGAAAAAGGCAATATCGCGATAGACAGCGAAGCGACGAGAAACTGTCTTAATATGATAAGGGAAATGGTCGACAAGAGATATATTTGTCCGTCGACGGAGTCTTCGGGTTCGTCTTTCGAAACGGGAACTTCGGCAATGCTTTTCCAGTCGGCTTCGGTTTCGCTTTTCGCCGACAGAAAGGCTCTTAAAGGAAAGATGGATATAGTGTCCTTCCCCCTTGTCATGGATAACGGTACGCCTAAGATCGGGTGCGGAATCGCGGGTTACTGCATAAACAAACAGTCCAAAAACAAGAACCTTTGCTATAAATTCCTGACCTATATGCTTTCGAAGGAAGGTCAGCAGAGAATGGGTGAAAACGGACTCAATCTCGCGTCGATCAGAAAGGATCTTTCCGATTATACGACCGCCAACTGGGGCAAGAAATATCAGGATCTCAACCTTTCGGCGTATCTTTACGGAAGCGAATATAAGATAGACACCAAATTCCTTTCGAGAGCGGATATCGGAGCAAAGGTAGACATAAGCCTTGCGATAACCGACCTGTTCACCAACGTGACCAACAAATCGAAGACGATAGACGACTGCATGAACGCGGTCATAAGGAGTCTTGAAGACGCGCTCGATTATTGAGATCGGCAAAGCGTTTCAAGCGGGAGAAATCTGTGGAAACTACTAACGGAGAAAAAATAAAGAAATTTTTTCTGAAAAATTATACCGGTTGGCTTTTTAACCTGCCGCTGTTTCTCGGCATACTGTTTTTTACCGCGATACCCGTCGTATGTTCGCTCGTATATTCGTTCAATACGGATATAGACATAGTGAACGGCAGGACGAGTATGACTTTCGTCGGATTGGAAAACTACGTCAACATATTTACGAGATACGCGGACAGGGAGGCGCTCGTCACCAAAAACA
>CAMNIW010000148.1 GCA_946540675.1 uncultured Clostridia bacterium
TGTTTTTGGTCGCTTTATAAAGCGGCGGCTGGGCTATATAAACGTGTCCTTGCTCGATAAGCGGGCGCATATAGCGGAAGAAGAACGTGAGAAGAAGTATTCTTATATGAGAACCGTCGACATCGGCATCGGTCATACATATAACTCTGTCGTAACGGATTTTCGTAACGTCGAAATCGTCGAGCATACCGCCTCCGAATGCGGTTATCATCGCCTTTATCTCTTCGTTTTCCAACACCCTGTTGACCCTTGTCTTCTCGACGTTGAGAATTTTACCCCTGAGCGGCAATATAGCCTGAAAACGCCTGTCCCTGCCCTGTTTTGCCGTTCCGCCTGCGGAATCTCCTTCGACGAGATAAATCTCACAAAGTTCGGGGTTCTTTTCGGAGCAGTCGGCAAGTTTTCCGGGAAGAGCCGTGGACTCGAAAGCGGTCTTTCTCGTCGCTTCTCTCGCCTTTCTCGCCGCTTCTCTCGCGCGCTTGGCCATAAGACATTTGCCTATGATTTCTCTCGTGTAAGACGGGTTCTCTTCGAGATAACTACCGAGCTTTTCGGTCATCGCCTTTGTCACGTAAGTTCTCATCTCGCTGTTGCCGAGTTTAGTCTTGGTCTGACCTTCGAACTGAGGCTCCGGAAGTTTGACGGAAATTACCGCGGTAAGACCTTCTCTTACGTCTTCGCCTGAAAGTTTGTCTTCGTCTTTTACAAGATTTATCTTTTTACCGGCGTCGTTTATAAGTTTGGAAAGTGCGAACTTGAATCCGTCGATATGGGTTCCGCCTTCTTTCGTATTGACGTTGTTTGCGAACGCTATGACGTTCTCGTTATAGCCGTCGTTATATTGCATAGCGACTTCAACGCTAACGTTTTCGAATTTATCTTCAAAATAAAGGATGTCGCCTACGGGCTGTTTACCCGTATTAAGAAATTGAACGTATTCGACGATCCCGCCGTTATAGAGAAGTTCGTCGCGTTGTTCCTGCCCTTCTCTCTTATCTTCAAGGACCATTTTAAGACCTTTATTCAAAAAAGCGAAATCTCTTAATATGCTGCGTATCGTATCGTAATTGAATACGGTCGTTTCAAAAATTTCATAATCCGGCTTGAATGTTATTTTCGTACCCGTGAGCGAAGAATCTTCGATAACTTTAAGTCTTTCTCTCGGTACGCCTCTATCGTATTCCTGACGGTAATGCTTGCCGTTCTGATATACGTCTACGGACGCGAATTCGGAAAGAGCGTTGACCGCTTTCAGACCGACGCCGTGTAGTCCTGACGACACCATATAGCCGCCACCGCCGAATTTTCCGCCGGCGTTGGGTTTAGTCATAACGACTTCAACCGTGGAAACGCCTTCCTTTTCGTGTATTCCCGTAGGTATTCCCCTGCCGTTATCGCTCACCGAACAAGAGCCGTCGGCATTTATAGTAACGGTTATCGTATCGCAATATCCCGCAAGCGCTTCGTCAACGGAGTTGTCGACTATTTCTTTGACGAGATGATGCAATCCCCTTACGTCGGTAGACGCGATGTACATACCGGGTCTTTTACGAATATGCTCAAGACCTTCAAGAACCTGAATTTGATCTGCGCCGTAGTTACCCTCGACCTTGTTTTCGATATCCATTAGTATCTCCTGAAATAAAAAACGCAAAAAAATTGCTCTATACTTATTATAATATATTATTATAAATAAGTAAAGCAAAAATAAAAAATTTCGGCGACGCAATCAAAATTTTGCGTCGCCGTTTTCCATTTTTTCGATCATTTTAAGATTGTATCCGCCTTCTCCTTCGAGATAGGCGTTTTTACATAATTTTACAGCCGTCGGATACAGTACTTTATAATACGCATCGTCTCCGCTTATACGGGAATTCATAAGCATTGCGCGCGCCTTGCAAGGCTCGTCCATATCGTACGACGACGGCAAAACGTATCGGTATTTATTTATGTGCTCTTCGTCGCCGATATATATATAATAACAAAACAACTCTATGGCGGAGTCAATCGATATATCGCCGCGCCGATTGAGAGCGGCGGCATATTCCGCCGCTTTATCTTCGTCCCCTATTTCGAGCGCGCGCTTGAAATTCATCAGGTAATAAGATTCGTTTTGCGGAACTCTGTCTCCTTCGACCGTAAAGAACTTCGGGTCTATCTCGGCATAAGTTTTTCCTTGCGACAATTGATAGACGACGCACAAAAAACCGTTCATCGCTTCTCTTTCTTCGTCAAAACGCATACTGAAAAGCACGCTCGCGTCACTCGTTTCGACAAGCGTCGGCACCGCGTTTATCAGCAGTATCGCTATAGAAAAAGGAAAGGCGCAAAATAAAAATCCGACGGGCGACGGCAAAAGCGCGTATAAAAGCGAAAATACGGTTGCCGCCAAAAAACTGCCGATTATGCCGCCAAGGACAATAAAACGGTATTTAGCGATAAAATCACAGTTTTTCATGGGAATGATACCCGTTTCGCCGAGATACGGAGTCAGTCCGAAAGAAACTTTCCGCTGTTTCGTATCGTCATAGCGGAAGATAAAAAACGAAAAAGAAACCACCTTAAAACCGCTTGCCTTTGCAAATATAAAATGGAACGACTCGTGTATAAAGGAAGAGAGTATCCAGATAAGGAAAAATCCGACAACGGCAAGAACGACTGAAACTATAGATAATTCCGACACCGCAAGAACGGTAAACAGAGCCGCAAAGGCGTATAAAGCGATTATTATTAAATTTTTAACGATCGCGTTAGTTTTCATAACTCATACCATATACTTTTTTATAAATATAACCCAGCATATTATCCGATTCGGACACGTTAACGCCGTCGATTTTCAACATTTCGACGATTTTATACAAAAGATAACCGCCACCGAAAATGATTTCCGCGCGTTTGTCTTCTATATGCAATTTTTCAACGCGCTCTTTTTTTGTCGAGTTCTTTATTTTATCGAGAACGGTTTTAAGGTTATTGCGCGACAGAAAATGTCCGTCAACCTTTGATTCGTCATATACGGCAAGATTAAGATCGACCGCACACAAAGACGTCGCGGTTCCGCCTATCGCGGCCACTCGGTCCGTTTTCGGCACGTTGCCGTATTCTTTTATATGTTCCGATATAACCTTTTCAAGTTTTTCTTCGTCTTCTCCGCAAATGTCTTTAAGCCGAACAGCCCCGATCGGCAAAGAGTGAGAATACGTTATTTTGCCGCCCTTTGCGACGCTTATTTCCGCGCTTGCTCCGCCGATATCGATTATCGCCCCGTCTTTGCCGTGAAACGCGCCTAAAAGGCCGAGATTTCCTTCTTCTTTTCCTTCGACGACTTCCGTGCGAACGCCAACGGCTCGCTCAACTTCATCGACGAATCTTTTGCCGTTCAACGCGCATCTTACGGCCTCAGTCGCAAAAGGATAGACGATTTGCGCCCCGTATTCGACGCATTTATCGTAAAGGGTCTTTATCGCCTTGACGGTACGGCTTTCCGCCTCCGCTGAAATTCTGCCCGTGACGGCAAGCCCTTCTCCGAGTCTTGTCGTTATAAGACTCTTATATAAAATTTTTCCGTCCGAATATACTAAATTGCGGACGGAATTAGATCCGATGTCGATAACACCGTAAATTGTATTCATTTAATCATCGCCTTTAACGTACCCGAGTTCAACCGAGCGAACGTAGATTCGCCATTCCTGGTTCCACTTTTCTATTTCGTCTTCGGTTTCTTCTATTTGTCGTTGCCTTTGCTCTATTTCTTTTTTCAGCGTCGCTTCCTGTTTTTGCTTTACGCCGATCATTATCAACTGATAAACCATCGTAACGATGAGAAAAAACAGCATGACGACGGCGATCGCCGTGCCCGCGCCGATAAGTTTTCTTTTCTTCTCTTCGCTCATTTCTTCTTCTCCGTATAATGTTTACTGTTTTATTATACATCTTTTCGAGCATTTTTGCAAGTGTTTA
>CAMNIW010000149.1 GCA_946540675.1 uncultured Clostridia bacterium
TCGATAGACGCAAAAAGAGTAATAAAAGTTTTAATGCAAATATATCCCGAACTTTATATAAACGTCGACGACCCGACGGACTGGTACGGCACGGCTCAGGAATATCTCGACGCCGAATTCGATTACTGAATTTTTAACGAAAATTTACCCCGCGACAATTTTTTCGCCGCGGGGTTTTATCTTATATCCATCAGTCGAGACGGTTCTTTTTTACATATTATCCCGACACGCGTCTAAATCTTTCTCATATACTATTATATTAGAATTCGGACAAATTTGTCCACTTAAAAGACGTAGATGTATCTTATTTTTTTATCCGACAAATGAGATAATTTAGAAAAAAGGAGAATCAATAAGATGCCAACAAAAAAAGGCGCGGGCGGACGCCAACAAAACTATAATCCGCACACGGGCAAATATGCAAAAACCGACTATTCAATTCTCGTTTCGCAACCGACTCGGAAAGAAAAAGCGCAAAAACGCGAAAAGTTGCGACGGGAAGCGCTCTATAATCGAGCTAAAAATAGTAAAGATAAATACATCTTTGATGTATACCGTGAAATCGATAGAGCGTTACCGGGAACCGTAATCGCTGTAAATGCGGAAAAATTCGATCCATTTATAAATAATATAAGAGAGTTTGACATAATTACAAAAAAATGTATAATAGAAGTAAAAAGCGGTACAAATTTCTCAAAAAAACTTAAACAGTTTTTATCGCAAAAGAAATACGCAAATTCAAAAAATAAAGCGTATATTGTTTATTCACCACATATGCAAACAATGAGTAAAATAACTTATGAAAAAAGCGGAATAAACATCATTAAAGATTGTAAATCTTTAATAAATACAATAAAGGAGTATGAAAAATGAGAGATTTTTATTTTTTTACAAGTAAAAAGATAACGGCAAAAGACTGCCTCGAAAGTCTTAAAAAAGAAATAAAAAACGTGGAAATGAACGGCGATTCCGACATTTGGATCTCAGGCAAAAACAGGGCATATTTAACGCTTTGCAATGAAGGAATAAAGGACTTTATTGTAGAAGATCTTAACGCGTTGGCTAAAAAAATACCTATCAATAATCCTTACGTAAACGATTTTGAAACATACCGATCGATAGACGCAAAAAGAGTAATAAAAGTTTTAATGCAAATATATCCCGAACTTTTTGTTGCCGTTGACGATGACGATTGGTACGGCACGGCTCAGG
Organism: uncultured Clostridia bacterium; assembly: GCA_946540675.1. Taxonomy (GTDB): domain Bacteria; phylum Bacillota; class Clostridia; order Christensenellales; family Borkfalkiaceae; genus UBA10281. Next base: position 1,213 of record CAMNIW010000149.1, read on the forward strand.
AATATCTCGACGCCGAATTCGATTACTGAATTTTAACGAAAATTTACCCCGCGGCAATTTTTACGCCGCGGGGGTTTTATTTTATATCCGTCAGTCGAGAAGGTCTTTCATTTCCTTTTCGTCCTGACTTACGTCTATATCTTCTACCCTGTTGCCCTTTTTGAATTTAAGGTCTTTTAAGTCGTAAGTCTTATAGGTATAGTTACCGTCCGATACTTCCGATTTTACGGTAACCTGAAGTTTTAACATATTGTTGGCGATAACTATGCCTTTGCCTTCCGGCGTCTTTACTTCGCTGCCGAGTTTGGGCATAAGTTTGTACGTTTCGCTGTAATGCTCGTTTTCATATTCCAGACAACACATAAGCCTGCCGCAAAGTCCGCTTATTTTGCCCGGATTTAGCGAAAGCCCCTGCGTCTTTGCCATCTTTATGGTAACTTTCCTGAAATCGGGAAGACAACTCGCGCAGCAACATACTCTGCCGCACGGGGCGATCCCGCCGAGAAGCCGCGCTTCGTCCCTTATTCCGACCTGACGGAGTTCTATCCTTATATGGAAAGCATAGGCGAGATCCTTGACGAGTTCTCTGAAATCTATGCGAGTAGCCGCGGTAAAATAAAACACGACTTTGCTTCCGTCGAACGTAAATTCGGCGTCGATAAGTTTCATTTTAAGTCCGCGCGCTTCGACTTTTTCGTTGGCGATCTTAAGCGCGGCGGGGACTTTTTCGAGATTCTTTCTTACTTTCTCTTCGTCCTTCTCGCTCGCTTTGCGGATTATCGGTTTAAGCGGCTGAACTATCTTATCGTCGTCGACTTCCGTCGGCTCGATTATCACTTCGCCGTACTCCGTGCCGCGCGCCGTTTCGACTATTACGCCCGAACCCTTTTTATAAAATTCGTCTTTCGGGTCGAAATAATACGTCTTGCACGTGTTCCTGAATTTTATTCCTACAATTTTTGCCATCTGAATTTCTCCTCGACGATGGAAAACAAAATGCCGTCCGCCGCCATTTGCACGTTGGCGTTGAAAGCGAGCGCACGCTCCTTCTCGGACAGGACGTCTTCTATCGCGAGAAGAGCCCCGACCTTGTATCCGTCGCAATCGCCCGTTCCGCTCGAAACAGCCGCTTTCAGCATATCCATTATTTCGTTTTTCATAACGGATATAAAGTCGGATATATTGTCTTTGTCTATATATCCTATAAACTTAGCGACGTCTTTGGACGATTTCATCTCTTTTATTATCTTTTTGCAAAGCGCCGCGGTCTTTTCCGTAGCGCCGTTTCCGTACGCGGCGAGCGCCGCGCCGAGTTTTCCGCCGCTTATGCCGACGGCACGCCTGAGTTTTTCGCTTTCTCCGAGTTCTCTGCTCAACGCGCCGTAAAGCGCGGTTTCCGAAAAAGGCGGTACGTCTATCTTTTTTACTCTCGACTTTATTGTCGGGAGCAAAGAATAGTCCGAAGTCGCGCCCATAAGTATACAAACGTTTGCGGGCGGCTCTTCCAGCGTTTTAAGCAGTTTGTTTTGCGGCGCCGCCGCCATATTTTCCGCGCCCGACAACACGAACAATCTCGTCTTGTTTTCGAGCGGTCGTATATACGTCTGCGGTATAAGGTCGTCTATATCCGCCGTCAGTATCTTGCTGCCGCTTTGCGGATAAAAGGTGCAATCGGCGTACGCTTCCTTTTCTATAAGTCTGCACGGTCTGCATTCTCCGCAACCGTCGCCGTTTTCGCACATTATGAGTTTTGCGAAAATTTTGAGATATTCCCGAAGATACTCCCCGTCAGGACACACGATAAGATACGCGTGGCTGAGAGTCCCGCGGCTCTTTTCTCCGCTTATTATCCTGTAAGCGTTGGTTTGTCTGATGAGTTCTTCGGTATACATATCTATATTATATTTCTCTCTTTCAGCGCCGCGACTACGTCCGCAAATATCTCGTCGACCGTGCGCGTCGCGTCTATTTTTACTATCCTTTCCTTAAAAAGTTCGGCTACGGCGAGATAACCTTTGTACACTTTGCGGTGAAATCCGATACCGCTCTGTTCCATCCTGTCGTCCTTGTCCGCACCGCCCTTTCTCGCAAACGCCTCGTCCGGCGAAACGTCGAAAAACAGGGTGAGATCGGGCATACAGTTTTCCATAGCGAACACGTTGATGCCGCTTATAAACTCGTACCCGAGCCCGCGCGCATACGCCTGATAGGCGAAAGAACTGTCTATATACCTGTCGCAAACGACTATCTTTCCCGCCGCTTTTTCGGGAAGTATCTTCTCGCTTACGTGCTGGGCTCTCGCCGCCGCGAACAAAAGCGCTTCGGTTTCCGCCGTCATACGCGTTTCGTTGCCGTCGAGAATTATTTCCCTTACGCGTTCGGATATTTCGGTTCCGCCCGGCTCTCTCGTTACCGAGAATTCGTAGCCGCCTTTTTCGAGATACTCTTTTAATTTTCCGAGTTGAGTGGATTTCCCCGACCCTTCGCACCCTTCAAGGGTGATAAACGCTCCCTTATCCGGCATAACTGCTGTACGTCCTTATAAGATAATCTATAAACGAAAGCGACTCGAACTGCATATCGTACTGATAACTGCCGAAGTTGAATACTCCGAGAACAAGCCCGTCCGCACTGCCCGTGGAAGTCTTTACCCAAAGGTCGGAAATATTGCCGTTGTCCGAAAGTTTGGCGAGATCGAAGCCGAAAGCGACCTTTTCCGTACCGATTT
>CAMNIW010000150.1 GCA_946540675.1 uncultured Clostridia bacterium
TACCCCCAAATGCTCCCCGAGATTATATTTTAGCCTTGCGGTATCTAAAACGGTGCCCGAACCGAAAACCCTGTTTTCTTCGAATCCGCTTAGTTTGAGCGCCACTTCGGTCAGAATATCCACGGGGTTGGCGACTATAAGCAATATACCCTTGCAGTTCCTTTTCGCTATCTCGGGGATTATGGCACGGAATATCGCGACGTTTCTCTTTACGAGATCGAGCCGCGTTTCTCCCGGCTTTTGATTCGCACCGGCGGTTATTATTATGACCGCCGCGTCGACTATATCGTCATATCCCCCGGCATATATCTGCATAGGCTTTGCGAAAGGCACGCCGTGGCTTATATCGAGCGCTTCGCCTTCCGCCCTGTCCTTATCCGAATCTATCAAGACGAGTTCGGAAAACAAACCGCTTTGCATAAGCGCGAACGCCGACGCCGAGCCGACGAATCCGCAACCGACGATAGCGGCTTTTCTTAAATTGACTCCGTCCATAAAAACATCTCCCGTATTAAATAATTTGCGACAAAAGCGAAAAATTATCCGAATACTTTTATCGCGTAAAATATTATAAGCACGGTATGCAATATAAGCCCTAAAACGTTGACTGCCTGAAAATACCAATGCTTGGTTTTGTGTCTGAATAAAAGCATAGCCGCATATCCGCCGTACGCTCCGCCGAGAAAGGACATAAGGAGCAAAACTTTTTCCGGTACTCTCCACTCGCCCTTTTTTGCCTTTTTCTTATCGGCGTGATAGGTAAAAAATGCGATTAAAGACAATAAAACGACGTAAGCAACGTAAATATAAAAGAACGTCTTTAACATATAACGCTTTTCTCCTTACTTCTTCGCAGGTTTAACCTTCTCCGTCTTTTTGACGGGTTTCGCGGCAGGTTTGGACTGTTTATCGGTCGAAGGTTTCTTCTCCGGCTTTGTCGCCTTTTTATCGGTCTTTTTCTCGGATTCCGCCCTGGAATAATCCTGTTTTCTTATCTTGCCGTCGAGTTTATGTATGACGAAGTTACCTTCCTGATTGCCTGCGACCGTCTTCGCGTATGCGATCGCTTCTTTTTGCTTATCGAAAAGTTTTAACGCCTTGCCCGCTTTTTCGCCTTTTACCTGCCATTTCCCGTCGTCGTTCTGGGAAATGTGATATTTTTGTCCGACTGCCATAATTTTCTCCTTTGCGCTTGCTATATATATTATAATATATAAAACGCATAAAATCAAATTTTTTACGGAAATTAAACGATTGACAAAATTTACGAAACGGTATATTATATTTTTACCGTGATTTTATGCGGATATGGCGGAATTGGCAGACGCGATGGACTTAGGATCCATTGAGCAATCGTGCAGGTTCAAGTCCTGTTGTCCGCACCATATACAAGGAGCCGCCTTTTCAGGCGGCTCCTTGTATATGGTCGGGAACAGACACAAATTTCCGTCAGGGAATTTGGTCCCCGCATCGCTTGCGATGCCTTGCCGTGGGGCTCCCTTCAGGGAAACGGCAACTTATCCGCATATATTATTTTAGTGAAAGTCATCTTTTCGGGTGGCTCTTTGTATATGGTCGGGAACAGACATAAATTTCCGTCAGGAAATTTGGTCCCCGCATCGCTTGCGATGCCTTGCGGCGGATATTGACGCAATGACAGGGAAAGACTAAACGGTTTATGGGGATTCTTCCCGCCGACCGTCTCGCTTCGCTTACCTTGCTTCGCAAGGACGAATCCCTTAAAGTCTGCACCATAAAAACACGGGATAATCTTAATGATCGGATCAGAATAACGGAAAAATATAATTCTATCGTCACAAATAACGGAAAGCGTGCCGTCGGGAATCCCGACGGCACGCTTTCTTTATGTAAGGTACTTATATGAAGGGGTCATTTTTCTTCGGGCGCGGATTTCTTTACCGACGGACGGTAACTGCCGCACCCCGAGCAACCGGTACACCCCGAACATCCGCCGCAGGACGACCGTTTGCCCTTCTTTTTGTTTATTATCATAGGGACGATTATAGCCGTTACTATCGCTATAAGTATAAGCACGACTAATATCGTTCCCCAGTTTTCAGCGAAGAATTTAACCATAATCCATCTCCTTATAATTATTATATTTCTTTTTTCCTGCCGTATCCCCGAATCACGGAGATACGGCAGGGATCGTCAAATTATTTTACTCTGACCTTTTCGGTAAGGGTCTGGGATTCCTTATAAGGTCTGACAAGCAAGTACACAATGCCCGCTACGAGCGCTATCGCAAACACAAGGGCGACTATTCCGCCGAAGACGTTGCCGAACGCTCCCGTGAACATTTTACCCGCAAACAAACTTCCGAACGCGTTGAATATGAACGCCATTATATAAGCGAATCCGCATTGATAACCGATAGCGAACCAAGTCCACTTGCGGTTGTTCATCTCTCTCTTTATCGCACCGATAGCCGCGAAGCAGGGGGCACAGAGAAGGTTGAATATAAGGAACGAATAGCCCGAAATTCCGTTGAAAGCGTGAGCGATGTTGATAGACTCGCCGTAGACGATACCCATCGTTCCGACGATGTTCTCCTTGGCGACGATACCCGTAATCGAAGCGACTGCCGCCTGCCAGTTTCCGAATCCCAAGGGCGCGAATATCCACGCTATTCCCCTGCCGATATAAGACAGCAAACTTACGTCCATCTGCTCTTCGCTCAGGTACTTGAACGCACCGTCCACGAATCCGAAGTAAGAAAGGAACCAAATCACTATCGTAGAAAGAAGTATTATCGTTCCCGCTTTCTTTATGAACGACCAACCCCTTTCCCACATACTTCTTAAAATGTTTCCGACCGTAGGCCAGTGATACGCGGGAAGTTCCATTACGAACGGGGCGGGATCGCCTGCGAACATCTTGGTCTTTTTAAGAATTATACCCGATACTATTATCGCGAACATTCCCAAAAAGTACGCCGAAGGCGCTACCCACCAAGTGTTTCTTATTCCTATGAGATTTCCGAATATAACGCCCGAAACCATCGCTATGAAAGGCAATTTCGCTCCGCACGGTATAAACGTCGTCGTCATTATCGTCATACGCCTGTCTCGCTCGTTCTCGATAGTTCTCGACGCCATTATGCCGGGAATACCGCAACCCGAGCCGATGAGCATAGGTATGAAAGATTTACCGGATAAACCGAATTTTCTGAATATTCTGTCAAGCACGAAGGCTATTCTCGCCATATATCCGCACGCTTCCAAAAACGCAAGGAAGATGAACAATACGAATATTTGCGGAACGAATCCGAGCACCGCTCCGACGCCCGCGACTATACCGTCGAGTATGACGCCCCTTACTATCGGGTGCGCGTTGATCTTGTCGAACAATATTCCCAAAAGCGCGGGAATACCGAGAATATACGGTCCGAAACTTTCGGGATCGTGCTCTTCGAACTCGCGACCGACCATATATTTTACAGCCGTTTCGAGTCCTTCGAGATCGCCTTTTTCTTCGGACACGACGAGAGTTTCTTCGTCGGTGACCTTATAAGTTATCTCACCGTAAGTCGTAGGATCGGCCTTTACGTCGGCAAGGAAAGCATTGAGCGCTACGCCCGCTTCCGCGGCGTCGTAGTTTTCGTCTTCTTTATCGAGTTTGCCTTTGAGAGTTTCGGTATCGTAACCATTCTCTTCGGCATACGCGATATACGCTTCGATCAGGTTATTGTTGCCGTCGTATTCTTCGACCGCCGCTTCGTAATTCTTTTGTCCTATGCCAAGGAAGAACCAACCGTCGCCGAAAACGCCGTCGTTAGCCCAATCGGTCGCCCACGTTCCCACGGTCGTTACCGAAATAAAATACACAAGGAACATTATGACGAAGAATATGGGAAGAGCCGCCCAGCGGTTGGTGACTACTCTGTCTATCTTATCGGACGTG
>CAMNIW010000151.1 GCA_946540675.1 uncultured Clostridia bacterium
AAAGATCTCGGTGTGGACGTCATAGTTACCGATCACCACGAGATCCCCGCCGTTATTCCGGATTGTACCGTACTCAATTGCAAATTGCACGACGGGTATCCGTTTGACGGGCTTTGCGGGGCGGGGGTCGCATATAAACTCGCTTACGCTCTTATCGGCAACAAGGCCGACGCTTTTCTCGATATGGTCGCGATAGCGACGATAGCGGATAATATGCCGCTTGTTGACGAAAACAGAATAATCGTCAGCGAAGGTCTTAAACTCATAAAACAAGGAAGATGTCGGCCTGCTATAAAAGCGCTTGTTGAGATAAGCGGGGCAAAAGAAATAAGTTCTACCGCGCTTGCGTACACGATCGCGCCGCGTATCAATGCCGCCGGAAGAATGGGCGACGCGTATTCCGCGCTTCTCGCTATGATTTCCGACGACAGATCTGAGATAAGAAGTTTAGCGACGAAATTAAACGACTATAATATTAAAAGGCAAACCGGTTGCGAACAATTATACAGGGACGCAAAAAAACTTATTGCCGAAAAAGATCCGAAGTGCAGGGCGATTGTTCTTTTTGACAGCGAGTGGAATACGGGGCTTGTCGGGATAACCGCGGCAAAACTCGTTGAAGAGTATCATAAACCGACCATACTTTTTACCGAAAGAAACGGCGTATTGCACGGCAGCGCGAGATCCATAGAAGGAATAAACATATTCGACGCCATCACGGGAGTTAAGGAATATACCGTGGAATTCGGCGGACACGCTCAGGCGGCAGGAATTACGGTAAAAAAAGAAATGTTCGACGACTTCGATAAAGCGCTTAACGCGTATTTGGCTGAAAACACGTCGGTCACGCCGAGTGACAGGGTAACCGAAATCGAAGAAGTGATAACGGCTCCTTTTTCCGCCGAGTTTGCGAGTGAACTTAACCTTTTGGAACCGTGCGGGATCGGCAATAAAAAACCGTTGTTTGCCGTCGAAACGGGATCGGTTTTGGCGTCGCCCTTAAAATACGGGTCTTCTCACGTTTCTTTTAATACCGACTATATAAATTTGATTTACTTTAACGGTATCGAAAAACTGACTCTTCTCAATTCCGACATAAAAAAACAGATAGTATTTGAACCGAATTTGTCTTACTATAACGGTAAACAATCGTTAAAGGGGTACGTAAGGGATATATATACCGTCGCTTCGTTCGACGAAAAGATGTCCGACGCGGTGTTCGAATCGCAACTCGGCGACTTCTGCGATGGCGGGCAGGAGTATGAAATAATCGACACGAAAACGGCAAGAGAAATGATAGCAAGTGCAAAAAATGACGTATACGGTACTTTATTTTTGCTTTCGGATGCCAATAATATGTCGGAGTATAAAGACTTGCTCGAAAACGTTGATTGCGGCGTATTTAGACCGAATGCCGCTGGAAACGTGACTTCGGTTTGCGTCGGACTTAAAGGCGACGTGCCTTCGGAATACGGAACCGTGGTTTATCTCGACAAACCGATTTCGGTTAAACCGTTTCACGGCAAAGTTTACGTAAACGAAGATTTGTCGTGGACCGATATAAGCGGACTCTCGACGGAACGGCAGATACTCGGCAATATATACAAAAAGATACGCGACGTTTCGGAGCCTTTTGCGAAATTTTCGGACGTTATCGGGAGCGTCGATTTCGGGTACGGAGACAGGGAGATAATATTTGCGCTTAAAGTTTTTTCCGAACTCGGCATATTAAAGCGCGTTAACGGGCGATACGCGGTGGACAGGGGAGTAAAATGCAATCTTGACGACTCTCCCGTTTATAGGAGAATATCAAAAATAACAGGTCGGTAAAATCGGTAAAAATTATGTACGATAAAATTTTGAGTGATATTGAAAAAATATATCAGCCTGACGAGCAGGAAGTGTTGAAGCACGCCTTTTATTTCGCAAAGGAAGCGCACGCCAACCAAAAACGCGCGTCCGGTGAAGAATATTTCACTCATCCCGTTGCGGTCGCGCAGATCCTTGTCGATCTCGGCATGGATTATAACGCGGTCGCCGCGGCGTTTTTGCATGACGTAATAGAAGATACGCAGGTTTCGGATTCCGATATACAAAGCGAATTCGGAGACGAGATACTCGAACTTGTCCAAGGAGTGACCAAACTCGACAGGATAGAGTTTAAGTCTCAGGAAGAAGAGCAGGCGGAAAACTTCAAAAAGATTTTCGTTTCGATGGCGAAGGATATCAGAGTAATAATCATCAAACTCGCCGACAGGTTGCACAATATGCGGTCGCTTAATTTCCTTTCGCACGAAAGACAGCTTAAAATGGCTCACGAAACGCTCGATATTTACGCTCCGCTTGCAGGAAGGCTCGGTATTTCGCAAATCAAATGCGAACTCGAAGACCTGTGCCTTAAATATATCGATCCGGAAGCGTACGAATACTTATCGGTAAATATTGACAGTAAATTAACCGAAAGAAGAGAATTCGTCGCGTCGGTTGTCAGCGAAATAAAGGAAATACTGGACGAAAGCGGCATAAAAGGCGAAGTTTTCGGCCGTCCTAAGCATTTTTACAGTATCTATAAAAAGATGAAAAAACAAGGCAAAAGCCTTGACCAGATATACGATCTTACCGCTGTTCGTGCTATCGTAAACAGCGTCGACGAATGTTATGAAGTGCTCGGGAAAATCCATAAAAAATGGAAGCCGATCCCCGGCAGGATAAAAGACTATATAGCGATGCCGAAAGAAAATCTCTATCAAAGTCTTCATACCACAGTCGTGACGAGTTTCGGAAAGATTTTCGAGATACAAATACGCACCAAAGAAATGAACCGCACGGCCGAATACGGTATAGCGGCGCATTGGAAATATAAAGAGAATAAAGAGAGCGCGGATTCGTTCGATAAACGGCTTTCCTGGATACGGGAAGTTATGGAATGGCAGGGCGGTCTCAATAACTCAACCGAGTTTATCGAGAGCCTTAAAGGCGACGTTTATAACAGCGAAGTCCTTGTATTTACGCCGAAAGGGGAAGTTATAAGTCTTGTAAAAGACGCCACGCCGATAGATTTTGCTTATAGAATCCACACCGAAGTCGGCAATAAGTGCGTGGGAGCAAAGGTCAACGGAAAGATAGTGCCGCTCACCACTACGCTTAACGTCGGCGACGTGGTCGAGATAATAACTTCAAAACTTTCCAAAGGCCCGTCATGGGACTGGCTAAGAATAGTCAAATCGTCCGGAGCAAAGGCTAAAATCAAGGCGTTTTACAAGAAATCGATGCAGGCCGAAAACGAAAAACTCGGGAAGACCATGCTCGAAACCGAAGCCAAAAACCGCGGATATAATTTTAACGACCTGTTAAATCCCGTAAGTTTCGAAAGGGTAAGTCAAAAGTTATCTTTTTCTACGGTCGAAGAGATGTATGCGGCGGTCGGGTGCGGTGCCGTCGGCGTAAATCAGGTACTGCTTAAACTCATAGACTTCTATAAGAAGGAACTGCCGCCGCGCGATAACCTTACCGCTTTTATAAAAAACGACAAGGTCGGCGACAATCGCGGCGGCGTAAAAATCAAGGGTATGAGCGGACTTCTCGTAAGATTTGCGGGATGTTGCAACCCTGTCCCCGGGGACGATATAGTCGGATATATTTCACGCGGACGCGGAGTGACCGTGCACAGGCGCGACTGCCCGAATATGAAGAACGAAGACCAGAACAGACTGCTTGAAGCGGAGTGGCTCGGTAACAGCGGAACTTACGCCGTTTCCATAAGGGTTACGGGCGGAGAAGACACTCCGATACTCGTTGCGGTTTCCAACGCTTGCACGTCGCTCGGTCTTGCCATAACGTCAGTAAACGGAAGAATAGACCACAAGACGCATCAATCCGTCGTCGATTTCACGATAAAACTCAATAAAA
>CAMNIW010000152.1 GCA_946540675.1 uncultured Clostridia bacterium
GTTCTTTTACTATATTGCGCATTCCGTTGTGCGTACCCGCCGAGCCGTTCGCCCTTACGCGCGTCGCCCCTATCGCTATATCTATATCGTCGTATACGACTATAATGTTTTTCAGATCGACTTTGAAGTATGAAACCGCTTCCCTGACGCATTCGCCGCTGAGATTCATATAGGTTTGCGGTTTCAGAAACATCACTTTTTCGCCGTCTATCGTCTTCTCGCCGTATATGCCCTTGAACCCCTTTTTATTGAATTCCGCGCCGTATTTTTCGGCAAGCAATTCCACCGCCATAAAGCCCATATTATGCGGCGTTTTAAGATATTCTCTTCCCGGATTGCCGAGACCTATCACGATATACATAAAGTCGTCTTCCTTTTTGAAAAACGGCGGACGGAAAACCGTCTCGCCGTCATACATATTTTTATCAGTTGTCGTAAATTTCGGACATCTTCTTATCGAAGTAAATGTTTTCGATTGCCGTAGCGAATATCTTTGCGACGGACAAAACTTCGATTTTATCCAACTTCTTTTCTTCGCTGAGCGGAATAGTATCTAAAACGACGAGTTTCTTGATGGGCGAGTTTTGTATTCTCTCTATCGCGGGACCGCTGAGTACGGCGTGCGTACAACAAGCGTATATCTCCTTTGCGCCGTTCTCGTAAAGCGCTTCCGCGCCCTGACAAATAGTACCCGCGGTATCGATCATATCGTCTACCATAAGGCAGGTCTTGCCCTTGACGTCGCCGATAACGTTCATTACTTCTATCTGGTTGGCTTTAGGTCTTCTCTTATCGACAATCGCCATAGGACAATTGAGTTTAGACGCTACGCTTCTCGCTCTCGAAACGGAGCCGACGTCGGGAGAAACGACCATAAAATCATCGCCCGCTACGTAATTCTTAAAATATTTATAGAGGATCGGTCCGCCGATAAGGTGATCGACGGGAATATCGAAAAATCCCTGTATCTGCGCGGCGTGAAGATCCATGGTAAGGACCCTGTCCGCTCCGGCGGAAGTTATTATGTCCGCGACAAGTTTTGCCGTAATGGGATCTCTCGCTCTTGCCTTTCTGTCCTGACGAGCATAACCGAAATAAGGAATAACGGCCGTAATCCTTCCCGCCGAAGCGCGTCTTGCCGCATCGATCATTATAAGCAGTTCCATAAGATTTTCGTTGACGGGGGCGCAGGTAGACTGTATTATGAATACGTCTCTTCCTCTCACCGTTTCGTTAAGGTGTACGCAAATTTCTCCGTCGCTGAAATGCCCGACTTCAACGTCGCTGAGAGTGAGCTTCAATTCTTTAGCAATCGATTCCGCCAAAGCCATGTTCGAGTTCCCTGCAAAGAGTTTGATTTCGGTGTTATGTGTCGTTATCATAAATCCTCCAATATTTTATCGCCCGTAAGTCAGACGTTTAATCCACAATTATAAATTATATAAAAAGTTATAAAAATAGGCAAGCAAAAACAACGGTCAAAAAAACTTTTTGCAATGTGCATAAATTTTATTGTTGCCTTCGTTCTCTGAAAAACCTTTTTATTATCTCCGAGCACTCTTCTTCGAGTATTCCGCCTTCGTACGCGGTAACGTGATTCATACCGCTTTCCGTCAAAATATTGAACTTGCTGACCACTCCTCCGCCTTTTTTCTCATACGCGCCGAAATACACTTTTCTTATACGGGAAATCGATATAGCCCCGGCGCACATAGCGCACGGTTCCAGCGTTACGTACATATCCATACCGTCAAGCCGCCAGTCTTTTATTTTCCGACAGGCTTTTTCTATCGCGAGCATCTCTGCGTGAGCGGACGCTATTCTCTTGGTTTGTCGCAAATTATACGCTTTGGCAAAAATCTTCCCGTCTTTTACGATAATGCAACCGATAGGGACTTCTTCTTTGCTCTCGGCAATGAGTGCCTGTTTTATAGCCGCGCGCATAAATTTTTCGCGTTCGTCTTTCATTTTTATCACCCTATTTATGATACTCGCTGCCCGAAAGTATCGTAAACGCCCTGTAAATTTGTTCCGCCGCGACGACCCGCATCAAGGTATGCGGAAAAGTCATATCGGAAAAAGAAACGGATTCTTTACACTCCGCCTTTACCGCGGCAGACAGTCCGTAACTTCCGCCGATTATAAAATCCACTTCGTTTTCGCCGTCCTTTACGAATTTACCTATTCTTTCGGCAAAGCCTTCCGAAGAATTCTTCTTCCCTTCTATCGCAAAGGCTATCTTATATCCCGAAGCGACGCGAAGTATTCTCTCTTCTTCGGCTTTCAGTATCCTTGCCTTAATGCCGTCGTTCGTTTCCCTGAACGTCTCTTCTTTTACTTCGACTATTTCGAACGAACAATAGCGGGACAGTCTCTTGGAATATTCCGCGATCGCATCGCTGAAATATTTTTCTTTTATTTTTCCTACTGCTATTATTTTGATTTTCAACATATCAAACGAAAAGCGCGGATATCCACATCGCCGTACACACGATAAAGCCTATCGCCCCGCCCAACAAAAACTTCGTAACGGAAGGAGATCCTTCTTGTAGTTTATTTTTATCCGTCGCGCAAAGCGCTATAAAAATCGCTATGCATAAAAGCCCGCCGAAAACGACTATCGCTTTCGCCGCGCCCGTAAAAACAAACGCCGACGGGAAATAATAATACGAAGTGATTATAAGGAAATTATTGAGAAAATGCACCGCAACCGTCGGGAAAACGGAACCGCTCCTTATCCTTAACATACAAAACAGAAAACCGACGATAAACTGATAGACCGTTTGCGCGGGATTCATATGATAGAGCGAAAACGCAACCGCCGTGAGCGCCGATGCCGCATAAACGTTAAGTCCGCTAAGCCCGTCCGTCATCACCCCGCGGAACACGGTTTCTTCCGCGATCGCAGGTAAAAGACAAACGGTAATAACGGCAAATACATAGCCGACCGTAGTCATCGGAAAACTCGGTTCGACGTAATTATACCCGAAGTTTTCGCTTAAAAATTCTATAAATACCGAATTTACTCCCGCAAGACCGAAAAAAGTGCCGACAAACAACAACGCGGCGAGCGCCCAGTATTTTACCCCGGTTTTCCTTATACCGAAATCAAACCTGTCGTTTTTATCCGACAAAAAAGCATTGATTACGGTCACTATGACAACGCTCAATACGGAAGGCAGGAAGCCGAGTATTCTGAAAACGCCGCTTGTATCGTCTTTATCCAAAGAATTCCTGACCGCCCCGAAAATTAAACTCAATACGATAAAAATCAGGATAAACGCACTGAAAAATACGCCGGCGCGGTAACTCTTATGTTTTTTCCCGTAACTCGCCGTCATTTGACAAACTTCCCGAAAAGTTCAAACGCTTCTTCTTCGGAATTGCCTGCTTCAGCGAATACACAATCCGAATAGTACGCCTTGAAAAAGTTTATTTCGTCGCCGGTTATGACTTTGTTTCCCGCCTTTTTAGCTATTTTGATAAATTTTGTTCCGCCGTCGACCGAATTTATGTCTACGGCGATAGGGCATTTCGTTATAATTTCGGCGGCTACAGGGCACTTGCTCTCATAGCCTTTTCCGCCGAGCGGCGTGGCGTTTACGATCACGTCGTACTCGGTATCTTCGGAAATCTCTCTCAAAACGTAAATATTCTCTTTAAGCCTGCGCTTAAAGTCGAGAGCGTTTCTCGATACGATATCGTATACGTCTACTCTCGATTTGAGTTCGATCAGTCTGTGAATTATATTCTTTCCCGCAAATCCGCAACCTATAACGAGCACTCTTTTTTCCGCAAGCGAGACGTCTGCGTTTTTGAGTGCGAGATAAAACGCGTTGCCTATCGAACAATGTCCGA
>CAMNIW010000153.1 GCA_946540675.1 uncultured Clostridia bacterium
GAGATCACGGTCGTAGGAAGAATTTGTATACTTGTCGCCGCTATCACGAAGAGCATACACGAGCCGTTTTTATCTCCGCTTTCGCCGAGTCGCTTCATCGCTTCGATCCCGGCGGGCGTCGCTATTCCGCCCATACCGAGAAGATTCGCGCTCATATTCAAAGAAATATATTTTATCGTATCTTTATCGGGCTTTTTGAAAAGTTTTTCGATTAGCGGGCGCAAAAGCGCGGCGATCTTGTCGTTTAATCCGCAGTCGTCGGCTATTTGCAAAAATCCCGACCATACGGCGTATACGACCAGCAAACTTAAAGACAGCGATACCGCTTTGGTTCCGCCGTCGGTCATCGCTTTCAGAAAGCCGTTCGGATCGATAAACAAAAATACCGACGAAGAAAGGATAAAAATGACTGTAAAAATCGGATTCATACTACAAGTTATGAATAAAAATGCATTTTTATGTTTTACATTTTACGTCATTTAAGATATAATAAAAACGAGTAACTTTCAGGAGATAATTATGGGAGAAAAATATTATATTACAACCGCGATAGCCTATACTTCTTCAAAGCCGCATATAGGGAACACGTATGAAGCGGTGCTTGCCGATGCGATAGCAAGATTCAAGCGAAGACAAGGTTATGACGTTTTCTTTCAGACGGGAACTGACGAGCACGGACAAAAAATAGAAGAAAAAGCAAAAGCGAGCGGAAAAACTCCCAGACAGTACGTAGACGAAGTATCCGAAGAGATAAAGTCGATATGGAAACTTATGAACGTTTCTTACGACAAATTTATCCGTACGACCGACGAAGATCACGTTCGGCAGGTACAAAAGATATTCAAAAAATTCTACGATCAGGGCGATATTTATAAGGGCGCGTATACCGGATGGTACTGCACGCCTTGCGAATCGTTTTTTACAGACAGTCAACTCGTAAACGGTAAATGCCCCGATTGCGGACGGGAAGTAAAAAAGGCAAACGAAGAGGCGTATTTCTTCAAGATGAGCAAGTACGCGCCTGAACTTATCGATTATATCAATAATCACCCCGATTTTATATCGCCCGTGTCGAGAAAAAACGAGATGATGAACAATTTTCTTCTTCCGGGGCTTCAGGATCTTTGTGTATCGAGAACGTCTTTCAAGTGGGGTATTCCCGTCACGTTCGACGATAAACACGTCGTTTACGTATGGCTCGACGCGCTAACAAACTATATTTCCGGTATAGGTTTTGACGCCGACGGCAAACACGGCGAAAAATATAAAAAATATTGGCCTGCCGATTTGCACGTCATCGGTAAAGACATAATTCGTTTCCATACAATTTACTGGCCGATTTTCCTTATGGCTCTCGGCGAACCCCTTCCCGAAAAGATATACGGTCATCCGTGGCTTTTACAGGACGGCGATAAGATGTCAAAATCAAAGGGGAACGTGCTTTATGCCGACGATCTTGTCAGCGTATACGGCGTGGACGCCGTAAGGTATTACGTTCTGGACTGTATGCCGTTCGATAACGACGGGCTTATATCGTGGGGACTTATGACGGATAAGATAAACGGCGAACTCGCTAACGTTTACGGAAATCTCGTCAAAAGGACGATCGCGATGTCTGATAAATATTTCGGCGGAGTAGTCGAAAGAAGCGGAGTAACCGAAAACGTCGACGACGAACTGAAAGAGATTGTCGTAAACACGTACGGAAAAGTAGCAAAGAATATGGACGAAAACAGGGTTGCGGACGCGATTGACTGTATTTTTGTTTTGCTTCGCAGGGCAAACAAGTATATCGACGAGACGGCTCCCTGGATGCTCGCAAAAGACGAGAGCGGACACGCAAGGCTCAAAGAAGTGCTTTATAACCTTACCGAAACGATAGTTATCGCGGCGTCGCTTTTAGAGCCGTTTATGCCCGATACGTCAAAGACCGTAGTCGGTCAATTGAATACGGAATTAAGGCCGTTTGACAAAATAACCGAGTTCGGACTTTATCCCGACGGCAATAAGGTCGTCGAAGATCCCGTAAGCATATTCGCACGGATCGATCCGAAAGAAGTGGAGAAAAAAGCCGCTGAAATTACCGCTCGTCAAATTGCGGAAGCAAGCGGTGCGCAGGAAACGTCCGACGAAATAACCATAGACGATTTCGCGAAGATAAAACTGAAAACCGCTCTTGTAATAAATTGCGAGAAGATAGAGAAATCGAAGAAACTGCTTAAACTCACACTGAAAACAGGCAACGAGACCCGTACCGTCGCCAGCGGCATATCCGAATATTATTCTCCCGAAGAATTGATAGGGAAAACCGTTGTTATCGTCTCTAATCTCAAACCCGTAAAACTTTGCGGAGTTGAGAGTTGCGGTATGATTTTATGCGCGGAAAATGACGGTAAAGTCGTCGTAATATCTCCCGATTCCGAGATCGGCGACGGAGCGACGGTAAGATAATGCTTGTAGACGCTCACGCGCATCTTAACGATGCGAAATACGGCGACGACGTTGTCGGGATCGTGAACAATTACAGAAAATGCGGCGTAGGACTCGTCGTTAATTCCGGATTCGATTATAAGTCGTCCGTTGCGGCAAAAAAACTTGCGGAAGAGTACGACGATATGTATTTTTGCGCGGGAGTACATCCCGACGACGCAAAAACCGTAACCGACGGGATTTTAGCGGATTTATACGATCTCGCCAAAGACGGAAAATGTCTTGCGATAGGCGAGATAGGTTTTGATTTTTACTGGAATAAATCGACGGAAGCCGAGCAGGAAAAAGCGTTTTTGAGTCAAATGAAACTTGCGGACGAACTCGGACTTCCTTTCGTAGTACACTCACGCAACGCCGCCAATAAAACGTACGCTTTTATAAAAGAGCATATAGCGCTTATAAATAACGGGTTTTTATTGCATTGTTTCAGCGAAAGCGCCGAGATGGCGCGACTTTTTAAGGATCTCGGCGCGTATTTTTCTTTCGGTGGCGTAATAACGTTCAAAAACGCAAAAAAAGACGAAATTATACGCACGGTCGGCAAAGACAGAATTTTGACAGAAACCGACTGCCCCTATCTTTCTCCCGAACCTTTTCGCGGACAGATAAACGAACCTTCGCGAATTCCGTATATACTCGCGAAAATGGCGGAATCGCTCGGGCTTAGCGCGGAAGAGACGGAAAAAGCCGTCGAATCCAACGCCAAGCGTTTTTTCAGGTTGTAATATGAAGATAAACGAAGTGTTGAAGAAAAACGATTTTCGGTTCAACAAGAAATTCGGACAGAATTTTATTACCGACGGAAACCTTCTCGATATGATCGTCGAAAAGTCTGGAATCGGCAATGAAGACGTCGTTATTGAGATAGGTTGCGGTGCGGGAACCTTGACTTCGGCTATCGCAAAAAAGGCGAAAAGGGTTATAGGCTTCGAGATAGACGAAAATCTTCGTCCCGTGCTTAACGAAACGCTTTCCGGATACGATAATATCGAAATTGTTTACAAAGACGTTATGAAGGTTTCCGACGATGAGATAAAAACCCTTGCCGGCGGACGTTTTTCTCTCGTCGCGAATCTGCCGTATTATATAACTACGCCTATTATCATGCGGTTTGCCGAAGATTTCGAATGCGTAAAAAGGATTGTCGTTACCGTGCAGGAAGAAGTGGCGGATAGACTTTGCGCGAAGGCCGGTTCACCCGAATACGGCGCCATAACGGCGGGGATCGACGCCGTCGGCACGTGCGAAAAGGTTTTAAGGATAGATCGCAAGATGTTCTTTCCTTCGCCTAACGTCGATTCGGCGGTCGTAAAAATAGACATTGACAGAAATAAATACGGCATCGAAGATATAAAGGCGTAT
>CAMNIW010000154.1 GCA_946540675.1 uncultured Clostridia bacterium
CCTGAATAGCCGAATATGCGGGCTGCGGAGTCATTACCATCCCCGCGCCGCCGCCGAAAGGATAGTCGTCGCATTTCCTGTGCTTGTTTTCGGTATAATCCCTTATGTCCGTCACGACTATTTCGACTTTGCCGGAATTTACAGCCCTTCCGATAATGCTCTCTTTAAGCGGCGCGAACATCTCGGGAAAAAGAGTCAATATGTCAATTCTCATACATTACCGTCTCCGTAAATTTTTTCGCGTCTACGGTCACTTTGCCGTTTTCTATATCCGTAACGGCGCAAAGGTCGTCTATCATCGGAAAAACGGCGTTGCCTTCAGCCGTCTTTACGTAATAATAATCGACGTTTCCGTTGACTATATCGTATATCTCGCCTATCTCATTTCCGTCGGAAAGAAAGAGTTTACAACCTATTATATCGGTTATGAAAAATCTCCCTTCGGGCACGAATATCTCCGACCGAGCCGCATAGACCTCCTTTCTTCTGAGTTCTTCGGCGGCGTTGCGGTCGCTTATGCCGTCGAGTTTAAGTATCGCTTCTTCTTCGGATATGCGCCTTATCGACAGGACTTTTCTCTTTATCCCGTCGATATGCGCCGCGGTTATACCCGCGACCGAATCGAAACCGTCGCAAAAAAGACGGATCTTGAGTTCGCCTTTAATGCCCTGCGGTTTTGCCACAGCGCCTATTTCAATAAGTTTTTCGGATTTATCGATCATTTCAATAAAAGATAACGGGCCGCCGCAAAAAAAACGACGCGACAGCCCGTAAACACACAATATCAAACGCCGTAAAAACGGCGAAAAAACAAAGTTATTCCGCTTTGCTCTTTATCTCGATATTATATCTCTTGCCGTTCTTTTTAGCCGCCGCGCCGACAATGGTACGAAGCGCTTTCGCTATTTTGCCCTGACGACCGATAACTTTGCCCATATCGTCTTCGGTAAGGACGATGGTAACGTCTACCGTATTGCCGTTTTCTTCGACGATATATTCAATGCTTTCGGGGTTCTCGGCAAATTGATTGACAATATACTTGATAAGTTCCGTCATAACAAAGACCTCCGTTAAAAACACTTTTCGTTTTAAGACGATAGATTTCGCCCGTAAAACAGTATGAAAGAACGATTGCCCGACAACCGCTTTAAGGCGACAGTCGCCGTCTTATGGAAGAACAGTTGCCCGTCAACCGCTTTAAGGCGATAGTCGCCGTCTTATGAAAGAACAGTTGCCCGTCAACCGCTTTAAGACGATAGTCGCCGTCTTATGAAAGAACAGTTGCCCGTCAACCGCTTTAAGGCGATAGTCGCCGTCTTATGGAAGAACAGTTGCCCGTCAACCGCTTTAAGACGATAGTTGCCGTCTTATGAAAGAACAGTTGCCCGTCAACCGTTTTAAGGCGATAGTTGCCGATTATACAAGGCTCGCAAGCGCAAGAAGACGAAATAGACCTTGTCGGTCATTGAGTTTTCGAGCGATTGCGGAAACGCAGTATAATCGGATAAATATCGGCTTAAAAATTATTTCTTTTTCTTCTTAGGATTAGTCTTCGTCGGCGACGGTTTGTCGGACTTCTCGATGACGCCCGCGTTCTGAAGAAGCGCTTTGACGGTTTCGGTGGGCTGTACGCCTTTGGAAATCCAATCTTTCGCCTTTTCGACGTCGATCACGACTTCGGCGGGTTTAGCCGTCGGGTTGTAGTGTCCGACTTTGTCGATGTACTCCCCGTCTCTTGCCTTTCTCGAATCCACTACTACTATACGGTAATAGGGAGACTTCTTGTCGCCAAGTCTGGTCAATCTCATTTTTACTGCCATTTTGTTATTCCTCCGTTTTTATTGTAAAATTTATCAGAACGGCAACCGCATATTGTTATGCTTGCCTTTCATCATCTTCATAAGTTGCTTGGACTGCTCGTACTGTTTGAGAAGTTGGTTTACTTCCTGTATCGTCGTACCGCTGCCCTTTACTATACGCATTTTTCTCGAATAGTTTATTATGGAAGGATCCGTCCTTTCGCGCTTGGTCATAGAAAGAATTATCGCCTTCGTCCGCTCTATCTTCTTTTCGTCAACGTCCTTTTCGCTGACTTTCACCTTGCCGCCCATTCCCATGCCGGGGAGCATTTCCATAAGCCCCTTGGCTCCGCCCATCTTTTTGAGCATAGAGAACTGTTCGAGATAATCGTCGAGCGTAAAACTGTTATCGCGGAACTTCTTTTCCATCTTTTTGGCTTCTTCTTCGGTGACCGCTTCCTTGGCCTTTTCGATAAGGGAAAGGACGTCGCCCATACCGAGTATGCGGTTAGCCATACGGTCGGGATAAAACGGCTCTAAATCGGTGAGTTTTTCGCCTACCGAAGAGAATTTTATCGGCTTTCCCGTGACCGCTTTTATCGAAAGGCACGCTCCGCCTCTCGTGTCGCCGTCGAGTTTGGTAAGCACTACGCCCGTGACGGCGAGCCGCTCGTTAAAAGTCCTTGCGACGTTGACCGCGTCCTGACCCGTCATGGAGTCGACCGTGAGAAGTATCTCGTCCACTCTCACCGCTTTGGTGATGTTTTCGAGTTCCTGCATAAGGTTTTCGTCTATGTGAAGACGACCCGCGGTATCTATTATCACGGTGTCGAATCCGTATTTTTTTGCGTATTCGACGCCTTCCGCCGCTATTTTTACGGGATTGCCCTGACCTTTTTCAAAAACTTCCGCTTCCGCCTTTTTGCCGACGATCTTTAACTGTTCGATAGCCGCGGGGCGGTAGACGTCGCCCGCGACGAGCAAGGGGCGTTTACCTTGTTTTTTGAGATACAGAGCGAGTTTTCCGCAAAGAGTCGTCTTGCCCGCGCCCTGCAGTCCGCACATCATTATGACAGTCGGCGGAGTCGGACTCACGTTCAACTTGCTGTTGGTCGAACCCATAAGGGCGGTGAGTTCTTCGTTGACTATCTTTATGACCTGCTGGGCGGGACTCAGACTTTTGAGTATCTCCTGCCCGACCGCCTTTTCGCTTACTTTATTTATAAAGTCTTTGGCGACGGCAAGGTTTACGTCCGCTTCCAAAAGCGCGATCCTTACTTCTCTCATCGCCTGCTTTATTTCGAGTTCGGTAAGCCTGCCGCGCTTGGTCATCTTGGAAAATATATGATTGAGTTTTTCGGATAAACCTGAAAAAAGCGACATCAGTCTTCTCCTAAAATTTTCTTTAAGGCGGCTTTGAGTCCGTCGCCCGAAAGAGTTTCCATCGCCGCGAGCATCTCGGAACGCTTCCTTGCGAGTCCGAGTTTTTCTTCATACTGAACGAGTTGTTTTTTTGACGCCGCCAAAGCGTCCGCAACGCTTTGCTTGGAAACCCCCTTTATCTCGGCTATCTCGCCGAGCGAGAGATCGAGTCCGTACGTCATATCGAACGCTTCGCGCTGATTTTCGGTAAGAAGCGCGGAATATTCCGCGTATAGAGCGTTGTAATAAACACCGTCTTTTTCGGACATAACTCCCCCTGTTTCCCGTCTATTTTAACACATAAAAAAACCGCCGTCAAGTATTTTTACCTTACGGCGGTGATTTTTTGCAAAAATAAACCCGAATTTTTACGTTCGGGCTACGATTATATTCAATTTTATCCGCGGTCTACCTGTACAAATCCGGTTTTGTTAACCGATAGACGAATATTTTTATTTGCGTCTTATAAAGGTTTTTCGTATACCGCCGCTCAGACTCCCGTTAAACTGTTCATCGGAGTGCCCCCCTGTTTTTATTTCTTGACGATAGTTTTATTAAACGTTGCTCTCATATATTAAGTCTCCTTACGTTTAATGGATA
>CAMNIW010000155.1 GCA_946540675.1 uncultured Clostridia bacterium
TTTGCGAGAATTTCTTTTTCAATACTACCGCTGTTGGACCCTACTCTTACCGCGCAACCGCTTTGTTTTAACGCTTCGGCAACTTCCGCAACCTTATCTTCGCCGCCTATGTTTCCCGGATTTATCCGTATTTTATCGAATCCGGCGTCGATTGCTTTTAAGGCGTACTTGTAGTTAAAATGGATATCGGCGACAATCGGAACGGTAAGAGCCTTTCTTACGTCGATAAGAGCCGAAGCGTCTGCATCGTCCTTGACCGACATACGTATAATATCGCAACCCGCGCTTGTCAACCGCTCGGATTGAGCAATCACCTTGGGTATATCGGACGTTTTGACGTTCAGCATCGACTGAATAGCGATTTTATTCGTTCCGCCTATATATACGCCGCCGATTTTAACCGTTTTCGTCATAATGCCACCCTATTTATTTACGTCCTTATTTAACTCGTAAATCGTCCTTAATCCTTCAAGCGTAAGCGTGCGGTCGAATACGTCTATCGACTTTGTTTCTTTATAGATAATTTTCCCCATACCGCCGGTGGCGATCACTTTTGTATCGTCCCTTCTAAGTTCGGTCTTTATTCTCCCTATAATCCCGTCAATAAGTCCGGAAAAACCGTAAATTATGCCCGCTTGCATACAATTGACGGTATTCTTTGCGATTACGGACGGCGGACTTTCGAGTTCGATGCGCGGAAGATTTGCCGTTTCGGTGACGAGCGAATCAAGTGCCGTTTTAATGCCCGGCGCAATGACTACGCCGACAAGTTCGCTCTTTTCTGAAATGATATCGAACGTCGTCGCCGTACCGAAATCTATGCAAACGATCGGCGTGCCCTTGCCGTAACGCTTTACCGCACCCACGCAGTCCGCTATTATATCCGCGCCCACTTCTCTCGGGTTATCCGTCTTTATGTTCAATCCCGTCTTTACACCCGGCCCTATGACAAGCGGAGTTATGCCGAGATAATCTCGACACATATGCTCCATAGTATAGTTTAGCGACGGTATTACGGAAGACATTATCACGCCGTCTATTTCGGTTTTTTCTATATTCGCGGATTTCAGCAGGTCTCTGACCGTTACGCCGTATTCGTCGGACGTTGCGTTTCTTTGCGAAGTCACACGAAAAGTGGCCTTTAACTCTTTACCGTCAAAAACCGCATATTTTATATTGGTATTACCTATATCTATACAAAAAATCATATTTTATCGCCTTGAAACGGCTTTTATAACCGTATATATCGCAGGTGCGAAGATGAGATTTATAGCAAGTTCTATGAAGAAATTCCAAGTAACGACTATAACGAGAATTACGTAAAAAGGATTAAGACCTTCAACGGTCAACCCGGCGGACGTCAGAAAAGCATAAAGCGGAGTTTTCAGTAAAAGCATCCCGAGTATAAATACGCCCGTATTGACTATCGGCACGATCCCTGCAGAAACAAAAGTCGCAACATACTTATTCTTTGCGCTTATAACCTTATACAGCAATGCACCGGCACCGCCCGCAATCGTAGTTTTCAGAACACAAACGAGAGTAAGCAATACGGGACTTGCGTTAAAAAGATAACCGGTAAACGGATCGATCCCTGCTATTCCCTGTATTAAAAATACAAGTCCTATTATTGCGCCGAGCCCCACCGAATACCAAACGCCGAGTATCATACCGCATAAAACAAGCGGAATAAGCGTGAAATTCAGGTTTACGGGACCGATTTTAAGATAACCGCCTATAAATTGCAGCAGAACGGTAAGCGCCGTCAACACTGCAAAATAAGCAATTTTCCTTGCTACGGTCATTTGTTTTTCGTTACTCATGATGCCTCCAATCGGGTTCACGAAGGATACCCGTAAGAAAAATGATAAATAAAACGTCAGACCCGAAAAGGTGTCCGCACGTATATTATATAATAAAAACTTTTTTTTTACAACTAAATGCGCCGGTCAAAATCAAGTAACACTTTTTTACGCGGAAAAATATAATGATATTGATAGCGAAAAAATCCCAAATGCTATCTCATTATACAGGAGGATATTTTTATGTTTAATGGTTTAGGTTTTGGCGACAATTGTTGTCTGTGGATACTTATAATCTTATTGATACTCTGCGTATGCAAAAACGGCTGTTTGAACGGGATTATCGATAAACTCTGCAATTGTAAATGCCTCATCCCCATTCTTCTCGTATGGTTCTGCTGCTGCAATAAGACCGGCGGACCCGACATGAATATCGGATTCGGTTGCAAGTAATTTTAAGTACATAATTTAAGCCCCTCGCGGAAAAGCGAGGGGCTTATCATTAAAATTCAAGTAATTTAAGATACTTCGATTTGTCTATTGCCGAAAGGAACAAATATAATCTCGGACCTTTATCCGTACCGAAAAGGACGTTATAAAACACGGCGAAAAACCTTTGTTGACGAAGCATATTTTCCTTCTTCGTGTTTTCGGGAATATTGATTATATCGTAAAGATACTGCTGTATCTCTTTTTCGGAAAAGTTGTCATTTTCAGCGATATAATCATGTAATTTTTTAATAATTTCTTTTTCTTCGGCATCGAGAGTCGCATAGTATTCGTCGTTTCTGCCGTCTAAAAGTTTGTACATTTTAGACGGTTGATGCTTAGTTATCCAATTCTTTACGCGGATAAGACGTTGCTCGTCTCTTTCATCAAACTCAACGCCGATTTTTGCGAGTATCTCACGAACGGACTGCGGATTAAAGTCAACTATCGTAGCAACCGACGCGAGCACGCCGAACGGCACTTTGCCTTTCGGTTCTAAACCGTTTATCATAGCCAGCCTGTAAACGGCATTGTTATACTCGTCGGCTTCACCGCTCTTTACCGCTTCGAGTCCTTTATCGAACTCGCTGTAATGACGAATGATCGTATCGTCGAAATTAAATGCGAATCCGTCGGTCGGCGCATATTTTGCAAACAGCCACCTTACCATTTCGGGCTCGTAAACTTCAAGCACGGTTGCGGGGGTTATATTATTGCCTGTCGAAGAGTGCATATCGCCGAGTCCCGCTATAGAAAGCCAGCCGTAAGGTTGAAATTTGGGCGCCTTGACGCCGTATATTTCTTTGGCGATATCCTTTGCGACGACGTAAGAGCCCGACGCGGCGGCGTGATCTATTCCGCCCGGCTCGAAATCGACCCCTTCAACGCCCCAGCGCATAGGCCAGTCGATCTTCCACATAAGTTTTACCATGTGATAATCTTTAAGGCTTACCGTCTCGGTTTTTCCGCAAGCTTTGCACTTATAGGTTATTTCTTCGTTTTTTTCATCGTAAGAAACGACTTCGGTAAAGTCTTTTTTACAAACCGAGCAATACACGCTTATAGGATAATACGACTCGCGTTCGCCTTCGTCGCTATCTTGAGTCTTATACTTCATCAGTATATCGTATATCTCTTTGCGTTTATGCATGGCCGTAAGTATACCGTCGACGTATCTTCCGGAAGTGTACTCTTTTCCTTGATATCTGTACTCAATATCTATGCCGAGTTCTTCAAGGGATTTTTCATATTCCTTTTCGTTGTACTCGGCAAATGAAGAATATTTTCCGTAAGGGTCGGGGATCATACAATACGGCATACCGATATATTTATCGAAATCGGGAGCGATTGCCGCTATATTCTTGGGAACTTTCCTGAGCCTGTCAAAATCGTCCCAAGAAAGCATAAGTTTTGCCTTTTTGCCCCTTTCACGCAACGCTTTTACCACAAAGTACGGGGTCGCTATATCCCTGAAATTTCCTATATGAACGGATCCGGAAGGACTTGTACCCGCCGCAC
>CAMNIW010000156.1 GCA_946540675.1 uncultured Clostridia bacterium
CCTACGGCGGAAGTACACTTGAGCGACGTAAACTCGCGCTAAGAATTCCGCAAAAACAGTTATATTTCCGCCGTCGCCGAAAAGACTTTTTCCGGCAAAGGTTTCGCGGGGTATACGGACGCTCTGGAATACTTCGCGAAAGAAAAGGCAAAAAATTAGCGTTTTGCATTGAAAACTTTCTTTTCGCCCGTTATAATGTATTCATAGCCGAAACGATATTCGGTCGGTTAAAAATTTTTCGGGGGAATAATACAAATGAAAGTGCTCGGCAATATTTTATGGTTTATAGTATCGGGACTTATTCTCGGACTTATGTGGTTTTTGGGCGGCGTTATATGGTGTATAACGATAATAGGAATACCGTTCGGCTTGCAGTGTTTCAAAATATCCAAACTTATGTTCTGGCCGATGGGAAGGGTGGTAAAGACGAACTTTGATAAACATCCCGTCGCCAACGTGATATGGATAATCTTCGGCGGACTGGAATTCGCAATAGCGTATTTTCTCGCCGGCGTCCTTTGGTGTATAACGATAATAGGCATACCGTTCGGCAGACAGTGTTTCAAACTCGCCAAACTCGGCATACTCCCGTTCGGCGCGGAAGTCGGATTGCCCGAAGCGACCGCGTGACGCGGGCTCAACTCTTTCCGAAACGCGTTGACAAAACTAAAAACAACAAAGCGGCGTTTCGCAAATGCGAAACGCCGCGTTTTTTTATGCTCGGAGTCCCTCTTTTTTGCGGCGACTTTACAAATAGAATCCGATAGATTTTTCTATCCAATAAGAAAACTCGGTTTCGGGGTAGTTGTTTTCGTACCGCTTGAATTTTGTATACAGCGGCGCCCCGTCGGAAACGTCGCGCCATACGTCGACGAATGCGAAGTCGAAGTCTTTGGGCATATCGGATATATAATCGAAGGCGTCCGCGCAAACTATACGTATTTTTTCGCCGCAAGGTATTTGCGGAAGTATCAGACTTTCGAAAAGCCGAATTATCGCCGGATTCCTTTCGACTGCCGTAACGCTCCCGACTTCGCTCTTTATCGCGCAGGAATACGCGAAGTATCCGAGCCCCAGCCCGAAAGTCAGCACGTTTCCCCTTGCCTTTTTTACGGGCTCTTTCATCGTGTTTATCTCGTTGGGAGTTACCGTCATCCAGATTTTCCCGTCTTCTTCGACCGCGGGATAATAAAACTCTTTGTCGAAAAACCCTATATGCGGAATGATCGTTCCGTCAAAATTCTCGGTCAGGTCGTCGTACACAAAAGATTCGTACGGGTTATATTTTTTAGTGCAAAGTCGGCAGTTTGCGTCGGTTTTTCCGTCGAATCTGACGTTTTTATAGTACGGGTCGGAAATATAGTCCTTTGCGTCGAGTTTTTTCACGCAAAGCGGAAAGTACCGCATAAACGTTTCCCTGTCCGCGCCGCCTGCATCGAGTCCGCCGAATTCCGCGGCGAGATAGGACAGCGCGGCGGCGTCGTCTATTCCCAGCTCCGCTATTTCGCGCACGGCTTTTTCCGCGTTTTCCGAAAACGCCGAGTTGAGATATTTTGCGAATATTTCGACCAGACCGAATTTATCCATAGGATAATGGTACTATTTTCGGCGAAAAATGTCAATCGGAAAGACGTATTCCGTCTATCGCGCCGCCGACGACGTCCGTCTCCGCATAGCGTACCCTGTCCGTGCATAGAAGCATTGCCGACTTGTCGCTCTTGAAGTGCGGCGGCGGAAGCACCGCCGAAAATTCCCCGATAAAATCCGCCGCTTCCGCGGCGCGCGCTTTAAGTCTCGGAGAAAGGAAGTCCGAAGGGTCGCCGCCTATCAATATTTGTTCGAAAAAGGCGATAGGTATGAGTTTTTCGGGTAAAGAGTACGCCGCGCGACGGGCCTTTATATCGAATTTTACGCAGTCGACGGTGTTTCCGAACCGCCAGACGCTCGTCACGGTATGGAGCATAACGTCGCCTTTAAGTTCCGTCAAGGCAAGGTTTCCGTTTACGAAAGAGTAGGAGTCGCACGCGTTTTTGAACCGCAATACGACGTCGTCCGAGATCTCGAACCCGAACACGGCGGTGCGCCGCCCCGTTACGTAGGCGATAAGGTATTCCTTGCCGCCGCCCGCAACGCGGTCGAACTTTACCGAGTCCGCGGGGAAAGGCAGGTTTTCCCGTGCGAACGACTTTTCGGTATATACCGACAGTTTTATTCCGTTTTCGGATTCGAGAGCGGCGATGACCTTTCCGCGCGAAAAGGGTATCGCCGCTTTCCCTATAAGGCGGTAGTCGGTGACGAGTTTTCTCGAAAAAGACGGCGCGACGAGATATCCCCCGTCCAGATCGTACACGGCGACGTCGCCGCGTCGGACGGGCTTTCCGCGTATAAGCAATCCCGTTTGCAGATAGGAGTTATCCAGCGGGATAAATTCGAGATAGCATTCGTCCGTTTCGAGTATTCCGTAGTCGTCCCCGACGCAGCCGAGATATTTGCCGTCGCATTTTATAGCGCACGGCGTGGAACATAAAATATATAGGATCATCTTCGGTTAAATTTTATTCGGAAAAAGCGGAATTTATGTATTATAATCGTTTTTGCGGTCAATAATACTTCCCGTAAAGACCCGAAAAGGAGTGAAGTTATGGGATATATAAAGGAACGTCAAGCGAAAAAACTTATAGAAGAAGCCGAAAAAGCGAAAAAGGAAGGGGAGAGCCTGAGTTCGGTTTTCTCCCGCGTCGCCGCCGATACGGGCAGAGCGAAAGGCAGCGTAAGGAATATGTATTACAGGAGCCTTAAACGCGCCGTGAAAGACGACGGCTATGCCGAACGGGTGGGCGGTAAAGACGTAAAGGTCGGCAAGATAATAGAGTTCGACAAAGCCGAAGCAAGACTTATAGTAAAAAAGATACTTACGGGTGTTTCTTACGGAAAGTCCGTAAGAAGCGTCGTGTCCGAGATGTCCGACGACCCGAAGACCGCTTTAAGATATATGAACAAATACCGCAATATGTTAAAGCGCGACCGCAAAGAAGTCGAAAGCGTCGCCGAAGAAGTGAAAAGGGCGACGGGTAAAAGATGCGACCCTTACGCTAAAAGGCGCAGCGACGTCGCGATAGAAAGACTGAAAGCCGAGATAAATTCTCTCTACGACAGGATATGCGAAAGGACGAAGAGAGAAAACAACGAACTGAAAAGCGTCATAAAGCGACTTTCCGAAGAAAA
This sequence comes from uncultured Clostridia bacterium, assembly GCA_946540675.1. Taxonomy (GTDB): domain Bacteria; phylum Bacillota; class Clostridia; order Christensenellales; family Borkfalkiaceae; genus UBA10281. The sequence continues at coordinate 3,226 of CAMNIW010000156.1, forward strand.
CGCCGCGCTTAAAGCGCGCGTTACCGAAAAGTGATACCGTTACGAGAAAAACCGTTCTCTACCGCCCGTAGAGAACGGTTTTCCGTATTCTACGGCACGGGGAAAAGGCGTATAGAGAATCCGTGCGAACAGTGGACAACGGATATGAGAAAGCCGTGTTATACTCATAGTGTAAAAAACTTCGCGGCCGTCAGGCGTAAACGTATCGGATACGCTTTTCGGGGAAAAAGCGAAAAAGGAGAGAGATATGCGGGATTACGTTATAGTGTGCGGGTCCACGGTGGATATGGACGAAAAAAAACTTACCGAAAGGGGCGTCGAGTATATCCCCTTTGAATTTTTTATCGGAGACGAGTCGTTTAAGGACGATCTCGGCAAGACTATGCCGTACAAGGAGTTTTACGACAGGATAAGGGCGGGGGCGGTGACCCGTACTTCGCAAATAAACGCGGAAGAATACATAGAGTTTTTCGGCAGGATATTGGAGACGGGAAAAGACGTCGTGTACGTCAGTTTGTCTTCGGGTCTTTCGGGAACTTACGACAGCGCGATACTTGCCAAG
>CAMNIW010000157.1 GCA_946540675.1 uncultured Clostridia bacterium
GTAGACAAAAGCGGTTTCTTTCATGGAGCTGATAACCGGATTTGAACCGGTGACCTCGTCCTTACCAAGGACGCGCTCTACCGACTGAGCCATATCAGCATATATAGTTGAACAATACTTAAAGGCGAAGGAGGTAGACCGTAAGGAGCAAGTGAAACTTGCGACGGCTTAGCGATTGTTACCGCTTGCGGTCAATCGCGTCCTGAGCCATATCCGATGCAAAGCATCGGGATTCGCGAAGCGAATGCAGCACATAAAATTTAGATATATCCGATGCAAAGCATCGGGATTCGCATAACGAATGCAATATATACTCGATGCGCGACCGACAAATCAAATGAAAAAACATTCAACTTCCTGTCAGCGTTATCAATTCTAACATATATAATAAAAAAAGACAAGTAAATTAGGCGTTTTATCGCAAAAAAATTTTTTTTGAAAAAGCAGTGCAAAACGCTTTACAAATTCAAAGCGATAAAGTATAATAGCGCCATAATCACTTTATCAATGTGAAGTGATAAAGCAAAAACAACGGGAGAGAAACACAATGAAAAAATTTATCGTAGGATTACTTTCTTTTATCTTATCGGTCGCGTGCGTATTTGGCGCGACGTCTTGCAAAAAGGGTAGCGACAACAAACTCGTTCTCGGATTTGACGCGGAGTTTCCGCCTTACGGATATGAAGAAAACGGACAGTACGTAGGCTTCGATATCGAATACGCAAAAAAGGTGTGCGGCAATCTCGGCTACGAACTCGAACTCAAACCCATCGACTGGGACGGGAAAGACGGATTGCTTAAATCCGGCGCGATAGACTTTATATGGAACGGTTTTACCTATCAGGGCAGGGAAAACGATTACGAGTGGACAAAGCAGTATCTCGACAACAGTATAGTCGTTCTCGTAAAATCGGACAGCGGAATAGTTACTTTTTCGGATCTTGCGGGTAAAAGCGTAGCGGCGCAGAGCGATTCTTCGGGCGAAACCGCGCTTAACGCCGAAGAAAACGCCGAACTCAAAGCGTCTTTCAAGGGCGGCGCGTTCGCGCTCGAAGCCGATTATAACACCGCTTGTACAAAACTCGTCGCCGGCACTTACGACGCAATAGTCGTAGACGTGGGCGTTGCGAAATATCTTTGCCAAAGCAAGTCGGGACTTACTATTCTCGATGACGCTATCGCAACGGAAACTTACGCGGTCGGCTTCCTTAAAGGCAATGTTGAACTTTGCAAAAAGATATCGGACGAAATGGAAAAAGTCGGCAAGGACGAAGCGTTTATAAAGGGTCTTTGCGAAAAATACGGAGTAGATTACAATTCTTTCCTTCTCAAATAAATATGATAACACGGACTTTACGCCGCAAATCGTCATTGCGGCGTAAAATCATGTAAAACGGATTCGGTATGAACTTTTTTGAATTATTGTGGGCGCTCCGCGACGGCTTGATAATATCGGTAGAGATATTTTTTCTTACTCTCGCCCTGTCTCTTCCGCTCGGACTTCTGATATGTCTCGGAAGAATGAGCAAAATAAAGCCGATCGCGTGGTTTTTCAAACTTTATATATCGGTAATGCGCGGAACTCCGCTGATGTTACAACTTTTTGTCGTATATTTCTTGCCTTATTATCTTTTTTCGGTTAAACTTAAATATATGGGCGACAACTGGTTGTTCACGGCGGTGATAGCGGGTTTTGCCCTTAACTATGCGGCGTACTTTGCCGAGATATATCGCGGCGGCATATCGTCTGTTCCGGAAGGTCAGTACGAAGCGGCAAAAGTGCTGGGTATAAGCAGGAGCAAGACTTTTTTCATAATAATACTTCCGCAGGTATTCAAGCGCGTATTGCCCGCCGTAACCAACGAAATAATAACTCTCGTAAAGGACACGTCGCTCGCGTTTGCGATAGGGCTTATAGAGATGTTCACAAGGGCGAAGCAACTCGCGTCCAAAGAAGTGAGTATGCTCCCGTACGCCGCTGCGGCGCTCATATATTATCTTTTCAATCTCGCGGTCGCCGGCGTAATGTCTTTTATCGAAAAGAAAATGAACAGGTACAGAATAAAGTGATATGGCATATCTCGAAATAAAGGATTTTACAAAGTCTTTCGGCGAAAATCAAGTGCTGAAAGGTATAGATTTCACTTTGGAAAAGGGCGAAGTGCTGTCGATAATAGGCTCTTCGGGATCGGGGAAGACGACGCTTTTAAGGTGCGTCAATTTTCTCGAAAAACCCGATTTCGGGAGTATGACGGTAGACGGCGAAACGCTTATAGGCGACGGGATAAAGGATACCGAGCGGACTTTAAGGCAAAAGCGGCTCAATTTCGGGCTCGTCTTTCAGTCTTTCAACCTTTTTCCGCATTTCACGGTGATAAAAAACGTAACGCTCGCGCCCGAACTTTTACTCAAAGAGAACTATGCGGCTTTTTGCAAGACCGAGCGTTCCAAGTCCGCGCGAAAGGAGTATCTTGCGGCAAAAAGGACGGAAATTCACGAAACGGGTAAAGAATTGCTTGCCAAAGTCGGACTTTCGGAAAAGGCGGAGTCGTACCCGTGGCAACTGTCGGGCGGACAGCAACAAAGGGTCGCGATAGCGCGCGCTCTCGCGATGCGGCCTAAGGTGCTGTGTTTCGACGAGCCGACGAGCGCGCTCGATCCCGAACTTACCGGCGAAGTATTAAAGGTTATCCGTTCGCTTAAAGGCGACGGCAGGACGATGATAATAGTCACCCACGAGATGGAATTTGCCAAAAACGTTTCGGACAAGATAATATATCTTGCCGACGGAAAGATAGAAGACTGCGGCACGCCCGAAGAGATATTCGGCGGCGCCCGATCGGAAAAATTAAACGCTTTTTTAGCGAGCGTAAACGATAAGGGGGAAGCGTAAATGCAAAAAAACGAAGCGGACGTAAAGGATCTTTACGAAGTGATACTCAAACTGAAAACCGAAGAAGACTGCGCGGTTTTGTTCGAAGACCTGTGCACGATAAACGAGATAAAGGCGATGGCTCAGCGCGTTCAGGCGGCGAAACTTCTTAAAGAAGGGCAGACGTACGAAAAGATAATTGCCGAGACCGAAATATCTTCCGCCACTTTAAGCAGGGTATCTAAGTGCCTTAAATACGGCGAAGGCTATAAAAAATTCATATGATTTATCGCTACGATCGGGCGTTTGCCCCGCGGCTTGCCGCGGGGCCAACGCCCTATTTTATCTTTTTGTGAAAAAATTGTTGTGTTTTTTGATAAAAATATGTTAATATAAATAATGGAAAAACAAAAAGAAGACAGTAAAGGTAGTTATGTTGTACGATTTGATGAGCGCAACGGAAATAGCATTTAAGAATCTCGAAGTCATACTGTGGGTCGTAGCGGGGCTCGGCGCCTTTTTGATCGGTTTCAAACTTTTATCCGAAAACCTGCAAAGCGTGGCGAACAAAGGATTACGCCGCCTTTTCGACAAGACGTCGAAGAGTAAGATCGCAGGCGTCGGGATAGGTGCGGGCGCGACCATACTTATGCAGAGTTCGGGCGCGACCACGGTAATGGTGATAGGTTTCGTCAACGCCGGTATGATGACTTTGCATCAGGCGACGGCGATAATAATGGGCGCGAATATAGGTACTACCGTAACCACGCTTTTATTCGCGGTAGGGCTTACGAGCATAGGCAAATACTTTATGGTGTTTTCCTTTGTCGGCATATTTTGCGCGATGCTCTTTAAGACGGGCAAGGCGAAGAGTTGGTCGCTGACAGTCGCGGGGGTCGGACTTGTCTTTTTC
>CAMNIW010000158.1 GCA_946540675.1 uncultured Clostridia bacterium
TCTCGTCATTTACTCCGCTATCTCCAAAGCGATCTCTATCATGTCGATAAGCGTCTTTTCTCTCTCTTTCGCCGTCGTCTTTTCCTCTTTATGGACGTAAGAATCGCTTACCGTGCAAATACAAAGGGCTTTTTTGCCCGCGCGAAGCGCGTTACAATACAACGCCGCCGATTCCATTTCCACGCCGAGAACGCCCATTTTCGCCCAATCCGCGCTGCGGTCGTTTTCCGCATAAAAAATATCGGACGAAAGAATGTTCCCCACCTTGAAACGAACCCCCTTTTCTCGGCACAAAGCGACCGCTTTTTCCAATAAAGAATAGTCCGCTATGGGAGAAAACGTTCCGTTCAAACCGTATTGCTCGACGTATTTCCCGTCCGTGCAAGCCGCCATCGCCACGATAAGGTCGCGGACGTGCAAGTCCTTGTCGTACCCGCCGCACGTTCCCACGCGAATGATGCTCTCCACGCCGTAAAAATTGAACAGTTCGTACGAATATATCCCGATGGACGGTTGCCCCATTCCCGAAGCCATGACGGACACGCGCTTCCCTTTGTAGTAACCCGTGTACCCCTTTATGCCCCGAACGTCGTTGACGAGAACGGCGTTTTCCAAAAAGTTCTCCGCAATAAATTGCGCCCGAAGCGGATCGCCGGGCATTAAAACGGTCTTTGCGAAATCTCCCTCTTTCGCTTCGATATGCGGCGTCGGTATCATGCTTTCTCTCCTTCTTTTACGATTTTCACAATTCGGCTCGTGCCGAGTCGGCTCGCGCCGAGCGCAATGAACGCTTCCGCGTCCTCGATACTGCTTATTCCGCCGGCAGCTTTGATCTTCACGCCCCCTTTCACGTGGTCGGCAAAGATCTTTACGTCCTCTTTCGTCGCGCCGTGCGTGGAAAAACCGGTGGACGTCTTGATATAGTCCGCTCCGCTTTCGTTTACGATCTCGCACGCGAGAACTTTCTCTTCGTCCGTAAGAAGACACGTCTCCACGATGACTTTCAATATCTTCCCTTTACACGCCGCTTTGATCTCTTTGATCTCATTCAGAACGTATTCTTTATTTCCGCTTTTTAAGGCGCCGATGTTTATTACCATATCGATCTCGTCCGCGCCCGAGCGGATCGCGTCCGCCGTTTCAAAGACTTTCGTTGCCGTCGTGTTATACCCGTTTGGGAAACCGATCACCGTACAAACGGATACCCTATCCCCAACATACTCTTTCGCCTGTTTTACATAGCACGGCGGAATACAAACGGACGCGGTCTTATAAAAAATGCCGTCGTCGCATATTTTTTTGATTTGTTCCCACGACGAAATCTGCTTCAAATCCGTGTGGTCGCACTTGGAAAGTATCTCTTTGATTTCCATAATGATCTCCTTTTTTTATTCTATCGTTTTCAAAACGATCGGTCTTTCTTTCGGTCTTTCGTCCCCGATCTTCGTCGCCGACGAAATGATCTCTTGCGCTGTCTCGAAGTCGTTTTTCGACGAATACAGCGTGGCGATGACGTCCCCTTTTTTCACGCGATCGCCCACTTTTTTCTTGATAAGTATGCCTGCGCCGAAGTCGATTTTATCTTCCATCGTGTTCCTGCCCGCGCCGAGCAATAGCGCCGCCTTTCCGTATTCTTCGGCGCTCGTTTGAACGATGAAACCGTCTTTTTCGGCAAGAACGTCCGCTTTTTCGGGCGAAAATGCGATTTTTTCGGGCGTGAAAACGACCTCTTCGTCGCCCCCTTGCGCCCTGACGAAGCGCGCGAGCGTTTTCAATGCGCTTCCGTCGATGATTTTGGAAAAAACAAGGCGTTCACATTCTTTTTCGCTCCCTTTTCCGGCTAAAAAAAGCATTTTCGTTGCAAGGGCGATACAAAGGGCGGTGAACCGCCGTTCCCCTTTCCCTTGCAAGGTCTCCACGGCTTCTTTGACTTCCAAGGCGTTCCCCACGGCGTAGCCGAGCGGTTCGTCCATATCGGTGACAAGGGCGCAAATTTTCTTCCCGGCGCGCTTTCCGATGTCCGTCATTACGCGCGCGAGTTCTTCGCTTTTTTCTTGCGTTTTCATAAACGCACCGCTGCCCGTTTTAACGTCCAAAACGATGCAATCGTCGTCCGAGGCGAGTTTTTTGCCCATAATGCTCGACGCTATCAAAGGAATGCTGTCCACCGTTGCCGTCACGTCTCGCAAAGCGTAAAACTTCTTGTCCGCCGGCGCGAAAACGGCGTTTTGTCCGATGATCGCCATACCGCAATCGTTCACAACGTCGATAAACGTCTTTTCGTCCAAATCGGTTCGGAAACCGCCGATGGATTCCAATTTGTCGATCGTTCCGCCCGTGTGTCCGAGCCCCCGACCGCTGATTTTCGCCACTTTTACACCGCAGGACGCCACGATGGGCGCGACCACGAGGCTCGTTTTGTCTCCGACGCCGCCCGTGGAATGTTTGTCCGCGCGGATACCGCTTATTTGCGAAAAATCCGCCCTTTCTCCGCTGTCTCGAATGGCGAAAGTGAAAGACGCCGTCTCTTCGGGCGTCATTCCGCGGAAATATACCGCCATGCAAAATGCCGCCGCTTGATAATCTTTGATCTCATCGCGCATATATCCGCCGACGAAAAAGTCGATTTCCTCTTTCGTCAGTTCCTTGCCGTCGCGCTTCTTTTGAATAATATCGTATGCTCGCACCGCTTGCTCCTTTTTACGTTTTCCGTTGCGTTTTTTTACGCCGCTTTCAGGACGGTCGACTGCAACTTGTTGAATACGGTTTCCGCCAAAACTTCCGCACCGGAAGCCGTGGGATGCACGCCGTCGGTGAACAGGTCTTTTTTGCCGTTGAAGGTCGTCCAAAGATCGATAACGGTCAATCCTTTCTCTTCCCCAATGGCGAGAACGGTCTCGTGTATCTCGTTTTCAAGCATGGAAGCGCCGATATGGTAGCCGACTTTGCCAAGGAACGGCCACGCCGGCGGCGGCGCCATTAAAATAACGGTCGGAAGGGAAGATAAGTTCAAATATTCGTCGATGAGAAGGGAATAGTCCCGTTTGTAGAGTTCGATCCCCTTGCGGTTCACCTCTCTCGTGTCGTTCGTTCCCAGCATCATAATGACGATATTCGGCAAAAATTCTTTGCTTTTTTTATACACGGCAAGACTTTTGTAGGGCTTGTCCGAATCCTCTTGCGCGCACGCGCCCGGATATCCGTAATTATTTACCGTGTACCCGTCTCCCAGTTTCTTGCCAAGCGTCTCGGGATAGGTCTTGAACGGCCACCCGAACACAAGCGTTCCGTACGTAATGCTGTCTCCTACGCACGCCACGCGCACGTCTCCCGCTTTCGCTTCGTGCAGCGGTCTATACGACGGAATGAGCGTTCCCCAAAAGAACGCTATCGCAAGGATCGCCACCACAAGTGCCGCCACAATAGGCAGGGTTATTTTCAGTACTTTTTTCGTTTTATCGTTCGTCGCCATTCTTTTTCTCCGTTTATATGGTTTTTCCGTTTCCCTCTCGTTTGTATTATACACGAAAGAAGCCCTTTTGTCACTATTTTCCGAAAACGAGCACAATTTTCAGGGCAAAAAGAAAACGCCCCCAACGGAAAGGTACGAAGACCTTTCCGAATTAGGAATGAGGAGTGAGGAATTAGAAATTACGGATATAAATAAAAAAGCACGTAGTGCGTTTTCCATGGGCTTTGCGAGCACAGCGAGCAAAGCCCCCCACGGCAACGGAGAAGGGGAAGATTTTTGACGAAAAC
>CAMNIW010000159.1 GCA_946540675.1 uncultured Clostridia bacterium
GGGAACCGTTTACTTTACCGGTTACACCGTACACGACAACAACGGAACAAACGCCGAAGTTTCGTTCAACGCGACGACTGTCGGTTATTACGAGTTTACTACTTTCGCAAAATACGGCGAGGACTCTTTCTATTCCGAGACTCAGCGTTTTTACGTTACCGACGGCAACGCGAAGAGCGAAGGAAAGAACTTCAATAACATATTCAACGTAGGCGTCAACTTCAAAAACAAACTGTTCGTGCTCGGAAGTTCGCGTTATTATTCGCGTACCGGCACGGGTATGGGATCGAGCGTCAGCGCGTACTACAACGATTCGGTAGAACCCGTAGTATTTTCGGACAGAGAAAAAGCGGCGGACTACGTCCAGATGATGGAGTACCGCGATTTCTACGCCATCCGCGTTACCGAAGACGACGTCAGGGCGTTCAACAACGGCGTTCTGACCGTCGAGAGAGAAGAGAGCAGAAGACCTTCCAAGGGAGAGATATGGATACGTTATAAGTCCACTACCTGGAATTTCTCCACAGCGCAGCGCGATTGGGTGTACTATTATTACGGCGATACTTCCTCGTCGCTCGTCATCGACGTCGACAAACTTTCCGGCAGACTCGCGTCCGTAGTGGATAAAGTCGTAAACATCGTTATACAGAAAGGTTCCGACCTGTATCTGAACTCTTCGACGGGAATGAGCGAAAACGGCGCGGTTTACGTAGACCCCGTGCGTTTGCCCCAAACTTTCACGGCGACGTCTTCCGCGGGCGATCCTTCTACCGAATTGACTTACGGCGGCAGCGGAAACAATCCGTTGGAATATGCTTTCGACAGGGAAGTGTATTACGATAAGTACAACGACCGCGACGACACCACTTTGATATCGTCGTATCGCTTCAATTATCTCAACACGACGAAGATTTACTATGCCCCCGCCAAGATCGACGAAGAAACCAATCAGGTGTTATTGTCGATAGACGAATACAAAAACGATTTCAAACTTTTGACGACGCCCTATCTTACTCAGTCTACAAGCGGTTCGGGCGTTTACGTAATAAGAGAACTCGACGAAAGCGGAATGCGCGATTATGCGGTTTACGTCGATAAAGACGTTCCTTCCATACTCACGCAGTACGCCGACATCGACGGCGCTCATACAATGCACTACAATCAGTGGTGGAACGAAACAAAAGACGGCGAAGTCCTGCACACGACGGAGTTTACGATACAACTTATCGAAGACAAGGTGTTTAATAAAGACGTCGCTTACAACGATTATCACGGATTCGGTTCAGACGCCGACACGTATACTTACGTCGCGGTGTTCGACGTCACCGACGGCGGCAGGACGTTCAAAGCGGGATTTTCTCTCAAAGATCTGGCGGCGGTGGATTCTGCGTACGAACTTCCTTACGGCGTATACGAAATAGAAGTGTGCGACCGTGCGGGCAACCGTTTCTCCATGACCGTTTCAAGGGCAAAACAGCCGCTTACGACAAACGTAGAGATAACCAAAGACGACAATATCACGTTTATCATTCCCGACAGGATACCCAGCGAGATAGAGAGCGTTTACGTAACTCGCCCCGGCAAATCGACCGAACTCATAGATTTTGCCGAAAGAGCAGAAACGTTTACGGACGAAAACGGCAAGGAGCAATACGGGCTCAGGTATACCGACGCAGGAAGATACGAGTTTACCGTCACCGACAAATACGGATACACCATATCCCCCGCGACCGATCCGGATCCCGGAAAGATGCACACGATAGGCGAACTTACCCGCGTAAATCCGTATGAAAACGTGAAATGGGTAACGAGAACGGACGACGGGAGATTCGTCGATCTCGACGCCGAAAACATAAGTTTGTTCCGCGCGGACAACTATTATATAACCAGCGACGACAAACTTTCTTTCGTGCTCGATTCGACTTCTGTTTATTCTTACGTCTTTACGGGCAACGTAAAAGCCACTCCCATACAGAGAGATATAGGCGGAAAGACTTACGTCTACGTCAACGTGGATTCGACCGAGCGTTGGTCGGTAAAGATATATTACACGCTCTATCCCGACATTTGCGTAACGTACAACCGTATAGCAAAAAAAGCGATCGTTCCCGCGGCAATAGATTTAAGACCCGCGGAAAAGGACAGCAACGGCGTAGCGCAAGCCGACCCCAACAACAGAATAGTAGTGTACGTGACCACGTATGACGAAATAATAGACCCGATCACCGTAAGGCTCCGCACGAGAAACAAGAGCGCCATCGCCGAACTCGGCGATTACGACGCTTACCAAGGAACGGTAACGCTGACTCCGTCCGCAAAGGAGCAAATGGTCGTTATTCAGGTACATCCGTCGGGATTTTCGACCTACAACAACGCCACTTATCAATACGGCAACAGGACGTTCGATCTTCTGATAGAATCTATCGACGGCAACGCCGAAAAGGGCAAATCTTCGGTAGAGTGCGCTTGTCCCGGCGCGCAGGAACTCAACATTACGACAAAGGACGGGATACAGGTGTTCGAAGAATACCTGAAAGGCGCTAAATTCGGTATGCCCAATATCGCTTTCGAAAGACTGTATTCGAACACGGCAACGGGCAGATCGCACGAAGAATCTCACGATTTCTCGATAAGTCCCGCATGGATGAGCACTTTCGTGGACAGCGGACTTGCCGACGTTTACGTCGGTATGAAGTTGTCGCTTTCGGCCGACGATTCGTCCAACTATCCCGATCTGAGATTGACGCTCAGCGACGTATCCGCCAATTCTCAGTTGTTCCGCGTTTACGTAAACAAAATAAGCGAGAACTGCGGCGTCGTCTTCGGATACAGTTACGACGGCGACCTTAAAACTTCCAACGAAACTTACGATAAAAACTCGTCCATTACTTTGAACGAGATGCGCGGCGTCGCGTCTGCGGGAAGGTATTTCCTTATGCCCGCGGGATCCAAGGGGACTTTCAGGTACAACGTTCAGGAACCGGAAGGTATGTATATTACGTACGCGTCGGCGGGACAAGGCGGCACGTACCCCGTTTATAACTATATTGTGCCCGCGAGAAACGTCAACGACGCGGTCGCTTACGGTCTGCTTATAGACACCAAAGCGCCGGAGATAGAGAGTTGGCATATAGATCACAGCACTATACGCCTTGGCGAAAACCTGCGTCTTTCCGTCCGTTTTTCGGAGCCCGTATACATTTCGGGTAAGGCTCCCGTAATCACGGCGAACGTCGTCGGCGCGTTGAGTTCGATCGACTTCAATTACGTCGGCGGTGCGGGAACGGATACGCTTTATTTCGAATTCGATCCGTCCGCGTATCAGGGAGAAGTAAATATCAACGCCGTTACGATCGCGTCGGTAACCCATTTCGGTTCGATCTGCGACTACGGCTACAACGCGTCCAAGAGAAACAACTTTATAACGTCGACGCCGGAAATTCCCAAGAACACCGAATGGGATCCGTCCTGTTCTCTCGACACGAGACTTCCGACCATCGATCTCGATACGAATTACATTATGCCTTCGGGACCGCAAAGAACGGCGTCCGTTCCCATATCGATAGGCAAGACTACCGCCGGGGCGAATCTGGAATATTCCTGGACGGTAGAAACCGAAGCCCCCGCGATGTACGAAAAGGCGCTTACGCTTACTTCGACGCAACAAAAGGTAAATCTGGAAGCGAACGGGCTGTCCGGTACGTACTACCTGCACGTATATATGAAGAGCGTGTACGGAAAA
>CAMNIW010000160.1 GCA_946540675.1 uncultured Clostridia bacterium
GGTACAGTTACTTTCAATGATGAAAACACTGAGATAGATCTCGGCGGTATAGCGCTTCCCGAAGGAAACTTCCAGTTGACTTGTACTTTAGACGGTCTCGGACATACCGTATCCGATTTCGGGTATACCGACACTTACGGAATATTCAGATACGTCAACGCGACAGGCACGATAAAGAACGTTCAGTTTGTAAACGTCGTTCAGAGTGTTGCCACTACGGACAACGTCGTAATAGGTATTTTCGGCGATAACGTTATGGGAACGATCGAAAACGTTCTCGTCAAGACTACCGTGTACGGTATGTCGGAAGGCGCCGAACATTACGGAGCGCTCGTTAAATATCTCTCCGCTACCGCTTCGATCAAAAACGTCGTTATGTTCGTCGAGAAAGCGGAAAGCGTTTCCGGTGCGATATACGGACTCGCGTCGGGCGGAGAATCCGGCGCCGTGATAGACAAAGTAAACGTTGTCAGCGAAGGCTCCAACGTGTTGGTCACCGGTCTGACCGCTACCGACAGCGCGGCTTACAAATCCGAAAGCGGAATGCTCGACGTAGTAAACTTCGATTCGTGGAAGGGCTGGAAAGTCGAAAACGGCAAAGTTTATATGACCGACTATACGGCGATAGAAAACGATCCTTACACGGGATACGTCGGGGAACCCAAGATCGGCGGAACGATAACCTTTAAGACGACATCTTTCTATCCGCTCGCTTACGCGCTTAACGCGCCCGTTACCGGCATAGAAATAAGCGGCAACGTAGTAACGATAGGCGGAAGCGCGGTCGAAGGAAGCACGTTTACCGTAAAGGCGACCTGCGATAAAATAGCGGGATTCGAAAAGACTTTCGATTTCACCGTCGAAAAACAGGAGATAACTCTCGGAAGTTCCTTCCTTGCGAAGGGTGACGGAACGGCGACCGCCGAAACCGATCCATACGTCGCGCTCGGAAAAGCAAAAATAGACGTCGCGGAACTCGGCGTTACCGGTTCCGTAACTAAAGTCTTCATCGACGGAACGGAAACCGAATTTGACGTAGAAGAAGGCAAGATAGCGATTACCGACGCGCCCGGCGGAGATCACGTGGTTAAGTTCGTTACGGCGGCTACCGATTATATCGTAAACGGCTGTTTCTACAACTTCGGCATATCCACAAAAGAAGAACTTGAAAATCGCAGAATTCATTGGAGTTACGGATATACCGTATTGCTCAACGATATAGACTACGCCGGAGACGTTCTCCCATACAACGACGTTTGGCTTACGTTTGTGCTTGACGGCAGGGGTTATGCCGTAAAGAACTTCACGTTCGTCAAGGCGTGGGTAGAGAGATTGGGCGCTACGGGAGCGGTTAAAAACGTTTCGTTTACAGGCGTTACGCAGGACTGTTCTTTTGCGGAAGGCAATGCTCCGACTTCAGGACTTTTCGGCTCGTGGATACAGGGAACAGTTGAAAACTTCTATTACGAAGTTTCGCTTATCAATATCAAGAAAGGACATTACGGCATACTCGCTAACGGGGGTCTTGACGACAAGGAAAATTCGAAAATGAATAGAGTTATCGTCAATAACGTTTCGACAGACGAAGGCGTTGAAGGAGAACACTATCTGATGATGGGACACAGCGGCAAGCAGTTCCAAGACGTATGTTTCGTTTCCGACAAAGCGTACGCTCTCTTTGGTGACAACACAAGCGATCCGAAGGTCGGACCGGAAACCGGCAGGGGAACTTTCATAAGTCAAAGGATAAGTTGGCTCATCACCGAATCGGGCAGATATTCCGAAGAAATTCTTGCAGCGGGATACACGAACATCGTCACCTGGACGGGATACTGGAAAAATACCGACTCTACGGTAAGCATCAGACCCCTTTACTGATAATTAAAATATAAGACCCGAAAAACGCTTTCCGACGGCGAAAGCCGTCGGAAAGCGGAGTATTTTAACTCATTATGGAAATTTTGCGCATAGTAAGCGGAAACGCCGAACTTAATATCGACGCCGAAAACGGCGTTATAACAAGACTGTACGGCAACGGCAGAGACCTTTGCGAAAATAACGGCTATCCGCTTTTCGTGTTGTCCGTAATAAAACCGAATTATGAAAACGTAAAGATCCCGTCTTCCGACTTTTTGTATAAAAGCACCGAAGTCGACGGGAATACTTACGCGATAACTTATCTATATAAAGACGAATATACCGTTCGGCTCAAAGTGACCGCCGATCCCGAAACAGACGGATTCCGCTTCCGCGCGGACGTGCAAAACCGTACCGACGCGCTTATAGAGTGGCTCGAATACCCCGGCGTATCGTGGAAAGACGATCTCGACGGCTCGAAGAGATCCAATATATTATGGATGTTTAACGAAGGCTCGCTCGTCAGTTACAACAAAGACAAGATGTGGCCTTACGAAGACCCGAAATACCCGAGTTGGGGTTCTTTCGGCGTGTTCCCCAATATGATAGAATCGCAGTTTCTCGCCTATCTTTACGACGGCGGGGGATTGTACGTCGGGTGTCACGACGACAAAGCCAACGTTAAGCAGATAGACTTCTATCACAAGGACGAAAGAATAAAACTCCAACTCCGCTTTTACAGCGGCGTAGACTACGGCGAAGATTTTTCGCTGAGTTTCGACGTGGTGTTCAGATTTTTCCGCGGAGAGTGGCGGGATGCATGCGATATCTACCGCGAGTGGTTTGAAAAAAATACGACGGTAAAGAGAATTTGCGAAAGCGCCTCTTTGCCGACGTGGTATAAGGAAGAATCTCCGCTCGTCGTCGCGCTTCCCGTTCTCGGGGCGCACGATACCGCCGAGATGAAACCCAACAAACTTTATCCTTACGACAACCTGCTCCGCGAAGTCGAAAGAATAGCCGAAAAGACAAAGAGCAAACTTTTAGTCCTTCTCATGCAGTGGGAAGGCACGGCTCCGTGGGCGCCGCCTTACGTCTGGCCGCCGTACGGGGGAGAAGAAAACTTCGTCCGCTTTGCCGAAAAACTGCACGCTATGGGGCACTATTTAGGGCTGTATTGCAGCGGATTCGCCTGGACGCAGCAAAGTCGTACTTTGCCGTCTTACAACAGGGAGAAAGAGTTTGCGGAAAGGCATCTGGAGCGCGAAATGTGCGTCGGGCCCGACCAGAAACTCGAATACAGGACGGTGTGCACGCCGCAAATGCGCGGTTACGATTTTTGCGCAAAGAGCGCCGTTCTGAAAGATATAATGGCGCAGGAAGTCGGGCATATGCTCGACGCGGGCGCGGACTATATCCAACTTCTTGACCAGAATCACGGCGGTTGCAGTTATTTTTGCTATTCCAAATCCCACGGGCATCCGCCCGTTCCCGGGAAGTGGCAGGCGGAAGCCGTAAACGATATACTTTGTTACGTAAAACGGGATAAAAAACTCTTCGGTTGCGAGTCTGCCGCCGCGGAGCCGTTTTTGGAAAACCTTTCGCTGAGCGACAACCGCTGGACGCTTGCCGAACTCGTAGGCGACCCCGTGCCGGCATACGCGTATATCTATCACAGCAGGGTCAACAACTTTATGGGCAATCAGACCTGCTGTGAGATAAAGTACGACGAAAACGACTTTTGTTACCGCGAAGCGTATTCCTTCCTTGCGGGCGACTTGCTGACTATCGTCATAGAC
>CAMNIW010000161.1 GCA_946540675.1 uncultured Clostridia bacterium
AAGATAGGTACGGACGGTTACGACGGGATACCCGAAGAGTGTTCGCTCGTCACCACCTATCGGTTCGAGTACGGAGACTACACCAAACTGTTCTATACCAACAAGACCGACGCCGACGGCAACCCTATCGAGAAGGAATACAAACTTCTCGCCCAAGGCACGGTTTTCGGAAGCCTTAACATAGACGGCGGAGTTTACTGGTTGCGCGAGTGCGGCGACAACGGCGTCCGCGATTTTAAGATTTATCTCGACAAGACCGCTCCTACCATCAACGTCGTGTACGAAAACGCCAAGGGCGACTCGGTGGAAAGGGAACTCGATTCTTCGATCGACGGAATGTCCGTAAACGGCAAGACGTTGAGAATAAAGGGTTTCAGCGAAACTTCGACCGAGATCGACTCTATGGCTTATATAGCCTTATTCAAGAAGAACGGAGTGCTTTTGGACGTCTATCGCAAAGAAGATATTCCGAAATCAGGCATAGAAGTTTCCGAAGGTCAGTACTTTATCGAGATATCCGACCGTTCGGGCAACGTTTACAGAGTCAACGTTTCTATGAATTCCACTCCGCTTACCGTCAAAGTTACGGTAGAAGAAAACCGTCACGTCAGGATATCCTGTAACAGAGACGCCACGGAAATAAAGAACTTCGAGATATATCTTGACGGAAGACTTCTCGAATCCAACTATTCCGCGAGCCTGACGTACTATCAGGCGGGCGTTTATTCCATACGGATAGAAGACTGGTTCGGCAACACCTTCTCGTACGATTACGAATTGAAGCGCGAATTGCCGAAGATCAACTGGTATTACGTCGAAGGCGAAACGTACGTTCAGTACGACGGAACTCAGGCGAGTCTGAGAATTTCCAAGGCGGGCGAGCGCGAGTATCAGATCGTTACCAATAAAGAGTTGATGTTTACTTTCGATACGTCTTCCGATTATACGTACGAGTTTGCGGATAAATCCCTTTCCGTGACCGTCCGCGAATTCAACGGATTTACCCGCGTAAGAGTAAACGACACGACCGATTGGACGTTGACCGTCAGGTACGCCCGTTATCCGGAAATATACGTCGTATACAAGTGCATAACCGACCTGACCGCGCCGATAATCAACGTTACGGCAAGGCAGGACGTGGTAAAATACTTCGATATGCAGCAACTCGACGCCGCAAACGCCGCTTCTCCGAAACAGGGCGACGAAGAATACTTCGTTCCGGACAGCGTGTATTTTACGGTAAACAAGACGGTTTCCAAAGCGGTAAGAGACAATTCCACGGTATATTCTCCGCTCATCACGTTGCAGTTTTCGGATAAATCAGTATGCAACCGCGTAGAAGTATATCTCGACGGGGTAATGATCCGCGAGTATGACGAAAACGAAGGCGTGAACAACGTGACGGTAACGAGATTCGGAGAATACCGCATAGTCGCCGCCGACACTCTCGGCAATCAAAGCGAGTTCTCCTTTATAAACCGTATGGCGGACGACGCTCGTTTCTATGTCGACGAACGCGAAATATCGCTTAAACTTTCGCCGGCGGACTCTATCGTTTACGAAGACGGGGAGTATATTTACGCTCCCGACGTTTATGCGTACGACCATCTCGAAATGATGTACGGATCGAGCGCGACTCTCGCGTTTACGGTTGAGAAAAACGGCGAGAGAAAATATCTCCGCTTCGAGAACATAAACGGCTCGCTTTATCAGATCGCGTACCGTCTTATAAAGATGACCGACGGAGAAGGCAATCCTATGTACGACGACAACGGCGAAGAGATATATTCCTATCAGCAAATTTATTCCGCGACCGTGATTGCGGACGTCAACGCCGCCGAAGCGGATACGGCTTATATGCTGGCGGACGAGAAAGAAGCGGGGGTCGATATTTACGTAAGGTTCGACGCCGACGGCAAGATGTTCTACCGCGTGGACGCGCCCAAGGACGGCGAAGCGACCGTGGAGATGCGCGTTATGTACGACGCGGAATATCAACCGTATTTCGTAAAGGCGGTAATGTGCGGCGAGTTGCCGAAGATCACTTTCGAGAAAGCTCTCGAAGACGGTTCGATAACGCCCGAAACTACCGAGCAGGTCATATATCTCAACAGCGGTTTCTATATCGCCGAAACGGATTTTACCAATATCACCGAGATAAAGATCGCTTATTCCGAAACGACTCAATTCAATGATTATTTTACCGTTTACACTCAAAACGACGGTTACGTCAAAAAGGTTTTCGGCGACGAAGGATTCTATTCGGTTGTCGTAAAAAACATTTACGGAAGAGTGGCGACCTTTACCGTTACGATGGCAAGCGAACTGAAAGTCGTAGTCACCGCGAATTACGACGACGGCGGGATCAATCAGTATTCCACGGCGGTAAAGCGGAGTTTTTATGCGAACGAGTCGATCGTCGTAGACGTGTATTTCGAGCGCATAACTTACGTGCTTACGTATAACGGGATAAGACAGGAAGCGGTAACGAAACGCGACCCGTCGGGGATATGTTCGATGACGTGGAAAGACGCGGGCGAATACCATCTCGAAACGGAAGACGATTTCGGCAACGTGGTGGCGATAGACTTTGAGATAGAAGACAGACCTTTCAGGTTCAAAAAGGACTATCTTACCGGTTATAACGAAAAGGCTTTGCGTCTTGACGAAGGCTACACAAACCGCAAACTGTCCGTAGACGCCGAAAAGATGATAGGAGACGGCGTCTTGCAGGTCGTCGCGATCCGCGGCGAAGAAGAATTCGTCGTGTACGACGTGTTAGGTTCCGACGAGATCGCGCCTTCGGAGCAAAGGACGAAAGACGTTATAGGAAGCATGGGCGACGGCGAATACGTTTTCAGAATGCGCAACGCATACGGAAACGTTACCGAAACGGTACTGCATTACAGGGGAACGGAAACCGTTTCCGTAAGCAGGCTTACCCGCACGGCGAGAGAGCCCGAACCCGTAACCTTCGTCGCAGGCGAACTTAACAAAGTATATTCCAACTACAACGTAACGTTCTCGACGGTTGCGGGAAGATACGAGATCCGGATCGACGAAAGCAAGGCGGATATGCCTTTGGTAGTCGCTTATCCCACGGACGGAGAAGAAGCGGGAGAGTATGTCAAGAGAGTGACCTATGTCGACGAATACGGCTTCGAGTACGAGTTCGAAGTAAATCTCGTCCGCAAGACGCTGGAAATCGACTTGTCCGAGTTTATGGACGTCGTGACGATAAAGGACGTGACGATGACTCAGGGCAACGTAAAGATACTGTTCGATCGGTCCGTTTCGTGCGAAGTTTCGTTGTCCGGCGGAGAAAGGGTCCCTTACTCTTCGGGCGAAGAACTTACGAGCGACGGAACTTACCGTTTCTACATTACCGACGTCGCGGGCAACGTCTTTACGACTTCGGTCAAAAAAGACACTCTCGCAGAGTTTACGTTCATCAATTCCGCCACGGACAGAGTGGTGGAAAACGGCAGCGTCATAATGCAGGGCAGCGCAAGATTTTTGCCGGTAAACAAAGACTCTTCGCATATAGACCTTGTGGTGCTTAACGGAGCGGAATACGACGTTACGAAGAGCGTAGGTTTCGGCGAAACGGGAAAATGGGAATTCCTTGTGTCCGACGATATCGGCAATAAG
>CAMNIW010000162.1 GCA_946540675.1 uncultured Clostridia bacterium
AGACGATAATACCGCCCACGATCTCGTCGTTCACGACGTAATCCACCGAGCAGTCGCCGTATTTCGTAAAAAACTCTTTTTCCAAAGCGGATCTTTTCTCCGCCGAAAGGGCTTTCGCCGTTGTGACGGTCAGTTTAGTCATTTTTCATATCCTTGATACATTCGTCGATGAGCTTTTCATCGTCTTTCGCCGTGATCTCCCGTTCGAGAATGGCTTTGGCGACGTTCACAGCCAAGTCCGCAACGTCGTTTTTGGCGTTTTGAACGGCTTTTTGTCGCTCTTCGTTCGCTTCCCGTTGCGCGTCCGCTTTAATTTTTTCCGCGTCCGATCTCGCTTGCGCCAAAAGCGCCTCGCGCTCCGATTGCGCCACGATCTTCTCTTCTTCGAGTTCGGCGACGCGACTTTTCACTTCTTCGGTCAGAAGAGCCGCTTTTTCTTGCTCCTCTTTCACTTTCGCTTCCGCTTCGTCTCTGATCTTCTCCGCTTGCGCGATCTCTTCCGCTATGTCCTGTCGTCTCTTGTCCATAAACTTCTTGACCGGTTTATAGAGAAGAAACGTCAATCCGACGAAAAGCACGACGAACGCGGCAAGATAGACGAGAATGTTCGTCCAGTCTATATTCAGCGTTTCCAATATGTTCGCACCGATTAAAAAATTCATTTTCTCTCCCGATTACAATACCAAAATAAGCAAGCCGACGACCAAGGCGTAAATAATAGCCGTTTCGATAAACACCAAGCCCAAAATAAGGCTGGTCCTGATCTTTCCGTCCGCTTCCGGTTGCTTCGCGATCCCGTCGATCGCCTTTCCGATCGAATAAGCCATACCGAGTGCGCCGCCGAGCGCCGCCAATGCGATCGCGATACCCGCTCCGAGAGAAGCCAATGCTTCCGCTGCCAATAAAAACATGATTCGTGTCCTCCGTTCCTTTTATTTCGCAACCGCTTCCGCGCCCGTTTCAAGCGTTTCCGCGGCGTTTTTGCCTTTCTTTTTCTTCGGCTTCTTCTCTTTCTTCTCCACCGCCTCGCCGAAGAACATAGCGGTCAGAAGAGGTAAAATATACGCTTGCACCAATGCGTGCATAAGGGTGAACATAATGTCTACGAACACGGGCAAGACAATGGTCTTGCTCATAACGTCGAACGCCACGTAAATGAGTTCGTTGACGAGTACGCCGCCGATGATCGCACCGAACAAACGGAACGACATACTGATGGGAAGAGAAAAGTCTTTAAGCGCGCTCAGCCCGCCGAGCTTGTTGTGAACGATCCCCCCGATGAGGATCACGCCGTAAGAAACGACGCCCATCACGATGCACGCGTTCAAATCGCCCATCACCGCGCGGAAGCCGAGCATTTCCACGAACGTGCCGCAGAAAATAAACATACCCGCGGTGAAAATGTACGCCCCGAGAAAACTGTTGTGTTCGGGCGAATTGGTCTTCGCCATATTGTCGAAAAATCCGACGACCGTTTCGAGAAACAGTTGGAACTTACCCGGGACCTTTTTGAACCGCGGTATGACGAAAATACGCACGATGAGCGCAAACAAAAGCAGCACCGCCACGACGATGATCGCCGTAATGAAAGACGGACTGACTTTCAGCCCCAAAAATGAGATCTTTTCGGGAAACAACGCTTCGCGCATGATCTCCCCAACGTTTTTCGCCGCCAATACGTTCATTTTTCTCTCCTCGCATACGCGCGTCCGTACTATATTAAACGCGCCTTTTTGAAAAACCAAATTATACTCTTAACTTCTCTTTTTGTAAAGTATTTTTCCCTTTTATTGCAATTTTTGATAAATCAAATTCTCTTTTTCCTTCCGAGAAAGCCTTTTGACGTGCCACTCCCGACTGCGCGCCTCCGTCGGAGTCGGGAACGACTCGTAATACACCACGGAAACGGGCGTTCTTACCCGCGTGTACTTTCCCCCTTTCCCGGCGTTGTGCGTCTTCTCCCGACGAATAAGATCGTTCGTCCACCCCGTATAAAACGTTCCGTCGTTACACAAAAGAATATAGACGTAATTCCCCTTTTCTTCGGGCAGTGTCATTTCTCTCCTTCTTCGCCTTTTTTCGCTCGAAAATCTTTCCAAACGAAACGAGTATCATAATAAATTATGATAAACTTTTTTCGCCGTTCTGTCAATAACCCTTCCTTCGCAAAAAAAATCGGCGGATACTTTTATAAAAAAATTCGGCAGAACTTGCAATGCTCGTCGAATTATGCTAAAATGACAAAAAAATATACGGAGTACCCCCTATGAAAAGAAAAATTTTTATTACCCTTTTCGTGCTCCTTCTCGTCGGGCTTACGCCCTGCGTCCTCTTCGCTTGCGGAGATAAGGATACCATTATTCCCGGCAAGACGCTCGTCAAGCTCGTTACCGAAAAAGGCACGGAACAAAGTTACGTCGACCATGAAACGACCATTACGCTCCCCACGCCCGAAAAAGAAGGCTACGCTTTTATCGGCTGGAAATCCTCTATGCAAACCGTTCGCGGTGATTTTAACGTGCAAAAACGCGATAAGATCGAATTGACCGCGCTCTTTGAAGAAGATTGCTCCAAATACGAAAAAGCCCTGACGCTCTTCACGTCGGACGGCTCCGTCCTCGAATACGACGAAGGGAAATTCAATAACGTCGATAAAAAAATAACCAAGCTGTACGTGAAAGCCGGATATAAAGCCACCCTGTATAAGAAAAAAGACTTTTCGGGCAAATCGTTCTCCGCGTGCTATAAGGGCAAGTACGACGGAAAAGTCGGCTCGATCGTCATCGAAAAGATAAAAACCACTTCGTACGAATACGGTCCGATTCTCACGAACATGGACAAGGCGGCGCTTTTGAAACAATTCGCGCCCGTGTATTATTTCGATGAAAACGAACAATTCTTCGCCGATTCGGTAGAAAACGCGCCTTTGAATATGACGAGAAATCTCTCTCAAAACGGTTATTTCTACGAGATCCCCGGCATCACCGATCCCGACTTTGTGAACGATTATTTGAAAGGAACGAAAACAAACGCGAAAGCTTACGCCTTCGCCGTGGAAAAAGAATACGAGTTCCTCGACCTCAGCTATTTCGTCTTCTTCCCCTATAATCTCGGAAAGAAGATCGTCTTCGTCAGATACGGCAACCACGTCGGCGATTGGGAACATATCACCGTCCGTTTGAAAGTGGAAAAGAACAGCCTTCTTTCCACCACCGTTACCCCCGTCTTCGTCGAATATTCGACGCATTCCTGGCGCTTCTACGTCCCCTTCGACGAAGTGGAAATGACCGAAGGTCACCCCACCGCTTATATCGCCGAGGGTAGCCACGGCATTTGGCAAAACGCCGGCAAAAACGTCTATCTCAATAAGGTCGTCGTCGTGCTGAAAGACTCCTGCTCCAAAGGCTACGCCTGGAAATTGTGGGAAGATAACCAAATGGAAACCTACGCCTACGACGCCTTGACCTGGACGGGTACAGGTATCGGCGGCAGCAAGTGGAACACTTGCTTCGATAAGGATTACTTCAACCCCGATTCGAATTCCGTCATCCAATGGGGCAACTACAAGCTCAACAAAGGCGTCTTCTACACCCGCTTCGACGACGGCCCCAACGGTCCCCAAGAAAAACCGAATCTCTACAACTACTAC
>CAMNIW010000163.1 GCA_946540675.1 uncultured Clostridia bacterium
GCTCTTCCGATCTAAGAAACTTATAGGTTGCGATCTTTACGTTTTGCCGTCGACGGGGCATTTTTGTTTTACCGAAAAACCGGACGAATTTAACGGGATCGCGCTATCGTTTTTGTTCGGCAGGTGACGAAGTGTTCGGAAATATTTATAACGGTATATTGTTTTTTGTCCTTTCCGCGTATACTTTCGTATGCTTTTCGGTAAAGACCGCGGCGGTGTTTCAGCAGTGCGGATACCGCCCGCGCGAGTTTTTTTCGTCAAGGCGGACGGAAAGGGAAACGCTCGTCGCGGCTCGGTTCGCGTGCGTTCTTACTCTCTCCGAAATAACGGTCTCCGCGACTTTATTCGGCGGCAAGGTCGCGTATTTTCTCGTCGCGGCGTTCGGTATCGCCGTGCCGACGGGTTACGCTCTTTCGGTAAAGGTAGTAAAGCGCGCCCGCTTTACCGCGAGATTTACGCGGATATATCTCTTGTCGGGCGTTCTTTCCGTCGCGGCGGCGTTTTTTACGGGATATATGCTCGGCTGCGTCGCGGAGAGTTCTCTCGGAGAGTATTTCGGTTTTGCGGCGATAGGAATATCCGCCCTTTTGCCGCCCTTGCTCTTTCCGCTATCGGCGCTCGTCTTTTCGCCGTACGACAAAGCGGTGTATAAAAGGAGCAAAAAGCGGTGCAAGGACTATCTCTCGTCAAAACGGGATCTTATAAAAATAGGCGTTACGGGCAGCGCGGGCAAGACTTCGGTAAAAAATTTCTTAAAGGAGATGCTTGCGGCAAAATACGACGTTCTCGCTACGCCCAAGTCTTACAACACGCCGCTCGGCATTTGTAAAACCGTTCTTTCGGCAAGCGGCGAAGAAGACGTCTTTATCGCGGAGATGGGTGCGAGATACAAGGGCGACGTCGCCGAACTTTGCGATATGGTGCGCCCCGACGTCGGGATAATAACATCCGTTCTCGCCCAGCACTCCGAAACGCTCGGCGGTATAGACGGCGTAAAGAAGACCAAAGCCGAAATTCTCGGAAATCTCGGAAAGTTCGCCGTTTTTTCGTCCGATACGGAAGGCAGTCGCGCGCTTTACGAAGAATACGGCAAGGAGAAGTATTCGGCAGGACTTACGGGCGTCGACGTCCGCGTCGAAAACGTCGTTATGACCGCAAAAAAGACGACTTTCGATCTTATTCTTTTCGGCGAGCGGCACAAAGCCGTTTGTTTTCTCGTCGGCAGGCACGTCCTGTCCGATATATGTCTGGCGGCGTGCGCGGCGTATAAACTCGGTGTTACGGGCGAAGATATAGTGTGCGCCGTCGCGGAACTTAAACCGATAGAGCACAGAACGCGCGTTTTCACCGCGGCTTCGGGCGTGACCGTTATTGACGACGGGTACAACGCGAATATAGACGGGGCGAGATACGCGGCGGAGATACTTTCGCTTTGCGGCGGGAAAAAGGTGGTAGTCACACCGGGGATAGTCGAACTCGGCGAAGAGAGCGAAAAGGTCAACGAAGAACTCGGCTCGGCGTTTTCGGGCGTCGCGGACGTTATGATACTCGTCGGGGCAAACGCCGCGGCGATAGGCCGCGGATATAAAGGCGAACGCTACGTTTGCGAAAATTCCGTGCAGGCAAAGAAGATGCTTTCGGGCAAGATAAAGAGCGGAGATACCGTCCTGTTTCTGAGCGATATCCCCGACAGGTATTAAAGGGGGAGTGAACGAAAAAATGAAGAACGTATTGATATTTTTCGGCGGAAAGTCGTGCGAACACGACGTATCGGTGATAACGGGCGTAATGACGGCGAACCGCGTCGACGGTTCGGGATACAACGCCGTGCCCGTGTACGTCGACGGAAAGGGAGTCTGGTATAGCGGAGACAGGCTGAAAGACCTGTCCTGGTATAAGACCGAAGACAAAAAGCAGGTAAAAAGAGTTTTCCTTACGGGCGGCGACGACAGGTTGTATTCGATACGGGGAAGCAGAATAAAACCGATAGCCGAAGCTTATTGCGCCTTGAACTGTATGCACGGGCTCAACGGCGAAGACGGAAGCGTCGCCGGCGCGGTAAAACTTTCGGGCATACCGTTCGCGTCGCCGGGGATATATCCGTCGGCAGTCAGTATGGATAAACACTTTACCAAACTCGCTTTGTCCGCGATAGACGTAAAGACGCTTCCCTACGTCAGGTTGCGGCGCGAAAACTATTTCAAAAAGCGGGATTTCGCTCGCAGGTTCATCGAAAAGAGTCTCGGGTATCCCGTAATAGTCAAGCCCGCCGATCTCGGGAGCAGTATAGGAATTTCGGTCGCGGAAGACGGAGAAAAACTGTTCGACGCTCTCGATACGGCTTTCCGCTACGACGGAAAAATCATAGCGGAAAGAGCGCTTAAAGGCTACCGCGAGATAAATTGCGCGTGTTACCGCGCCGGCGGAAAATATTTCGTTTCCGAGTGCGAAGAGCCGACCGCTTCGGGCGATATACTCTCGTTTTCGGATAAATACGTCAGTCCGACCGACAAAAAATTCCCCGCGGATATACCCGAAGAACTTTCCGACGAGATAAGGAGCGTAACCGAAAAGGTTTACCGAAAACTCGAATTTACGGGCGTTATAAGGATAGATTATCTGTACGCGGACGGCGAACTGTACTTAAACGAGATAAATTCGGTTCCGGGTTCTCTCGCGTATTACCTGTTTTGCAAGGACAACGAAGAATTCGGGAAAATGCTCGAAAGGCTTATAGAAGAAGGGGTTTCGGAGTATAAGAGATACGCGTCCAACGATTTTACTTACGTCGGCGCAAGCGGCTTTTTGACGGGCGTAAAAGGCGGCAAACGCGGTAACTGAAAAAGTTTTTCCGTCATAAGATATATCAGCGGTCGGTCGCAAAGAAAGCGGCTTTCCGCCGATATGTCTTTTTTTTACAAAGGAGAAATTATGAATGTCGCTTTCGTTTATTGTCTTTCGGGTCTCGGCTTTATATTTTTGATGACGACTTTCGGTTCGTTCCTTTCGGTAGTGTTTACGGACGGATTCGTAAGGCGTTTCCGTTCGGTAATAAACGGTCTCGCGGTCGGGATAATGGTCGCCGCTTCGGTGTTTTCGCTCGTCATACCCGCGCTCGGCGAAAGCGCGGGCGTAAAACAGGTGGTCGCGGTCGCCTTCGGCATCGCTCTCGGAGCGGCGTTTATGACGGTCATCGGCAGACTTTTCGGCGAAAAGGACGGCGGATACGGCGGGTTTTATCTTGCGGTGACCGCGCATAACGTTCCGGAAGGAATAGCCGTCGGGTTTGCTTTCGGGGCGGCGGCCATGGGCAATATAACCGTCGCGGCGGCTATGGCGGTGGCACTCGGCATAGGCGTGCAGAATTTTCCCGAAGGCGCGGCGATAAGCCTTCCCGCACGCGACAAATACGGACGGAAAAAGGCGTTCGTTCTCGGTATGTTGAGCGGTTTGGTTGAGCCGATAGGCGGACTTTTCGGGTTTTTTCTCGCTCGGATAGCGACCGTGCTTTTGCCGTATCTTATGTCGTTTGCCGCGGGCGCGATGCTCTACGAGATATTTGCCGATACCGAAGACGGCGACCGCGGCGGATTTTCCGTCGGGGCGGTGGTCGGGTTTATTCTGATGATGGCGGCGGACGTCCTGCTC
>CAMNIW010000164.1 GCA_946540675.1 uncultured Clostridia bacterium
TATATCCCACACGCTGTCGAAAATCTTTTCGGTGGAGAGTATCACGTTGCGGTTGCGCATAAGGTTCTCCGCGAGTCTGTATTCCTTGCCGGTAAGCCTTACGGAGCCTTTTGCTTTCAGTTCGGAAGAATTGGGGTCGAGCGTCGTGTTTCCTATCAGAAACGGGTCGACGTATTCGCCGCTTCTTCTCGTTACCGCGCGTATTCTCGCCAGCAGTTCTTTCATGGCGAACGGTTTCGTGAGATAGTCGTCCGCGCCCGCGTCGAGTCCCGAAACTTTGTCGTCGGTTTCGGCTTTGGCGGTGAGCATAAGCACGGGAGTGTCGTCGCCGCGCTCGCGCATCGTTTTTACGACCGAAAATCCGTCGAGTTTGGGCATCATCACGTCGAGAACGACTCCGCCGAACTTTTCGTTTCCGAGCGCGCAAAGCGCTTCTTCTCCGTCGTACGCGCATGTCACGTCGTACTTGTTTATTTCAAGTATCTTTTTTACGGCGGACGAAAGTTCTCTTTCGTCTTCCACCAGCAAAAGTTTCATATTCTTAACTCCTTTACGTCCTTATGATATAACGCCGAGTTAAATTTTACTTAAATTCCGTAAAAAGTTTTTTTCGCGTTTTTAAGCGCGTCTTTGCCGCCCGTCATAGGCTTGTCCGCATTCCTGTAATCGTGCCGCATACAAAATTCGTCGAGATCGGCGCCGAGTTTTTCCAGCCTTTTGTTTTCGGCTTCGGATATATCCGCGAGATAAGATTTTTGTTTTTTCCCCGCGTATGCCGAGTATTCGGCGAGATAAGAGTAGTGATTCAGGCAAAACCCGTCAGACGCGACTATCCGCTCTCTGAACTTTTCGTCGGCGGCGTAAACTTCGGCTATCGTTTTGTAATACCGTATCATATGTTCGCTAAGATATTTGCAAACGACGCAGGTATTTCCGCTCTCGCGCAGTTTCACGGCGGCTTTTTTGACCGATTTTACGTTATTCGGGTCTATATCGAGTTTTTTCAGATATGTAAGCCTTGTTCGGGTTTGCAGTGCGAGTCCGAGTTTGGAGCGCATCAAAAAGAGCGCTTCGTAATGACTTTTGCAAAATCCGAGTTTGTTGACTTCCTTTCTCGTATCGTCTTCCATGACTTTTTCGCCGAGATAGGATTCGGTCAGCCGAGCGTCGACGGCGTTTTTTATTTTGCATACGGGGCAATCGCTTCCCCCGTCGAAGTGCTCGTATATAAGCATCGTTCCTATGTGATAATTCATATCAGTCCGACCTTCCCGTAAGGTGTCCTTCGGGGTTGAGCCCGCGAAAGCCGTTTTGCCTTAACGCTTCGTACAGCGTAAGGGCGACCGAGTTGGAAAGGTTCAGGCTCCGTAAATTTTCCCACATCGGTATGCGAAGAGTTTTGTCGTAATGCTCTTTAAGCAGGGGTTCCGGCAGTCCGTGAGTCTCTTTTCCGAACACGAGAAAATCTCCGTCCTTAAACTTCGCGTCGGAGTACACTTTCGCCCCTTTGGTCGAAAAAAAGTAAAACGTACCGTCGTTTTTGTACTTTTCGTACAGTTCTTCAAAACAGTCGTAGTATCTTACGTCGAGATACTGCCAGTAATCGAGCCCCGCCCGTTTAAGCGTCCTGTCGGAAATTTCGAATCCGAGCGGTTTGACTAGATGAAGCACCGAGTGCGTCGCGGCGCACGTGCGCGAAATGTTTCCCGTGTTTTGCGGTATTTCGGGTTCTACCAAAACAATGTTGAACATATAACTCCTGTCGCGGTTTCCCGCGTATTTCATACGTAAAATTTCACTCTCGTCGTTTTGAGAGCGTATTCGGTCAGCGGTTCGACTTCGTAAACGCCGTATTCGTCGGCGGGCGAAATTTCCCCTTTGACGTTCACCGAAACCGCGCACTTGCCGAAAAGCGCGATTATCGGCAGACCCGTAAGGTATGCGTAAGCACGCGTTATTATCCCGTCGGGTTCTCGCTTTTGCCGCCTTCCGACGGCTATTACGGCTTCGGCTCCGCACAGCGCGAACGCGCGCATAAGGTCGTAAGAGTACAGGTCGTCGCCTACCGCGACTCCTATTTTGCCGGCGGAAGTGTCGAATATCTTCGCGCTTCCCCCCGGCATATACGGGCTGTCGCCGAGAGAGACGGACATATCCGAAATCCCCAGCAGTTTGCCCCTGTCGAACACGCACGCGGAATGTTTTATTATCCCGTAGTTGTCGGTGTCGAACGCCGCGACTATCGTCAGGTTTTTCCTTTCGGAAAGGGCGGCGACGTCTTTCAGTACGTTTGTTTCTCCGCTTAGTTCTTTTCCGTAGCGTATACGTTTTTTCGTGTTGAAACCGCAAAGGAGCAAGTCGAACTTCGGTTCGTTTTCGGTTATTTCGGGGTATTCGCGTTCGGTGTCGGTCTTTATTCTCAAAACAAAATCTCCGTCTCTCTATAATATTTCCGCGGACGGATTTTTGTTAATTACGGCAAGGCGGCGTCTATTTCTCTCTTTATCGAGTCGGTGTCTTTAAGCGTAAGTATCTTTTGTTTTAAGGCGGAAGCGTTTTTTTCGCCTTTAAGGTACAGGCAAAGTTGTTTTCTGAAAGTTATCGCGACCGTTCTGTCGTCGTATCTCGTTTTCAGAAGGTCGACGTGCTTGAATATCAGTTCTTTTTTGCTTTCGGCTATTCTCTTTTTGCCCGTTATATCGGCAAAGATAAACGGGTTTTCGAGCGCGCCGCGCGCGATCATGACGCCGTCCGCTCCCGTCCGTTCGATAAGCAGGTCGGCGGAATCGGCGTCGAATACTCCGCCGTTTGCGATTACCGGTACCGAAACGGCGTTTTTTATCATTTCTATCCCGTCGTAATCGGGTTCTCCCGCGTATATCCTGTCTTTCGGTCTTCCGTGAACGGTTATCATATCCGCTCCGCCTTGCTCCAAGGCTTTTGCGAACGGCAGTCCGAGTCCGTCGCCCAAAGTCAGCCCCGTGCGCATTTTCGCGGTTATCGGTTTTCCGCACTTTTTAAGCGTCCGTATTATTTTTTCGGCGAGAGCGGGGTCTTTAAGAAGCGCGCTCCCTTCGCCGTTATTGTATATCTTCGGCATCGGACAGCCGAAATTGACGTCGATCACGTCGAACTTTCCGAGTTCTTCGCCCGTCGCGGCTTCGAGCATTACGTCGGGGTCGTTTCCGAATATCTGCGCGGCTTTTATGCCGTTCCCGACCGTGAAGAGTATGTCTTTTGTGTTGGCGTTGTCGTATAAAAGACCCTTGCAACTCACCATCTCGGTAAACGTCAGCCCTGCGCCCATATCTTCGCAAATCTTCCGCATAGCGAAATCCGAAAATCCGGCGAGCGGCGCGAGAAAGACGTTGTTTTCGGTAACGACGTCGCCTATTTTAACCTTTTTTAGCCGCATCGTAGTAAAAATCGGTCTCTTCAAAAGAGAGATCCTTAAACTCCTTTCCGTCTTTTCGGGCGAGTTC
The DNA here is from genome assembly GCA_946540675.1 of uncultured Clostridia bacterium. Lineage (GTDB taxonomy): Bacteria > Bacillota > Clostridia > Christensenellales > Borkfalkiaceae > UBA10281. The sequence goes on from CAMNIW010000164.1 coordinate 3,483, forward strand.
TTCGGCCCTGCGGAACCGCTTAAGGAATTTTTCGGTCGCGCTCTTTAAGGCGAGTTCGTTTTCCACTCCGCAAAGCCTGACGAAACTCGTCACGGCAAACAGCAGGTCGCCGCACTCTTCGTCGATGTTCTTTTTGTCCCCGTCGAGTTCCTTTATCACTTCGT
>CAMNIW010000165.1 GCA_946540675.1 uncultured Clostridia bacterium
AGTGACATAGGCCGACGAGAAGACTTCGGACGCTCCGGCGACGTCGGTTATCGCGACGCCGTTATGCTTCTTGCCGAAAAACGGCGAAACGTCGACAAAGAGATAAAACGCCCCTTCCGGTCTTACGTAGTCGAGCCCTATCTTGTCGATCTCCGCCGCGAGAAGTTTCCTTCTCTTGTCGAATTCGCCGCGCATAAACTTTATAAAATCGTCGCCTTCTTTGCCCGTCAGCGCGGCGACCGTCGCGTACTGCGCGAAAGTACAGGGGTTGCTGGTCGTGTGTCCCTGCATGGCGGAAGCCGCCTTTGCGACGTTTTCGGGAGCGGCGAGATAACCTATACGCCAACCCGTCATCGAATAACTCTTCGATACGCCGTTTACGATGACCGTGTTTTCGCGAGCGTAGTCGCTGACCGAAGCGACGGATACGTGACGGCGTCCGTCGAATACGAGTTTTTCGTATATCTCGTCGGAAAGTATCTTTATCCCGTGCCTTTCCGCAACCGCGGCTAAATCAACAAGTTCTCTTTCGGAATACACGGCACCCGTCGGGTTGCAAGGCGAATTGAGTATGAACACCTTGGTTTTTCCGGTTACCGCCTCTTCAAATTCCTGTCCCGTAATTTTATAACCGTTCTCTTTTTTTGTCGACACGACGACGGGCGTCGCACCGCAAAGTTTTACCTGCTCGGTATAAGTTACCCAGTACGGCGCGGGAATGATCGCTTCGTCGCCGTCGCTTAAAAGAACGGACAATGCGTGATAGAGCGCGGATTTCGCCCCGTCGGTCACGACTATCTGCGACGGCTTGAAAGTAAGTCCGTTGTCGATAAGGAATTTATCCGCTATCGCTTCTTTAAGTTCGGCAATTCCCGAAGCCGCCGTATACTTGGTAAGTCCCTTATCGAGAGCGTCTTTCGCCGCCCTTATTATATAGTCGGGAGTATTGAAATCGGGTTCGCCCGCGGTAAACGCGACTATCTGTTTGCCGGCCGCCTTTAACGCCTTTGCCTTAGCCGTTATTTCGAGCGTGGCGGACGGAGATATTCTTTTTGCTTTTTCGGAAAGTTCTATCATCGATCCTCCTCGGCGGACAATTTGGCTTCTCTGTCCGCGACCTGTAAAGATTCTATCATTTCGCCTATGTTGCCCGCAAGAAAATCTTCGAGCGAATATATCGATTTGCCTATTCTATGGTCGGTTATCCTGCCCTGCGGAAAGTTGTACGTCCTTATTTTTTCCGAGCGGTCGCCCGTTCCTACCTGACTTTTTCTGTTTGCCGAATATTCGTCGCGATACTTGGCGTTGTAGTGGTCGTAAAGCCTGCTCTTCATAACACGCATTGCCTTTTCCCTGTTCTTTATTTGCGAACGCTCGTCCTGACAAGTCACGACTATACCCGTCGGCAAATGCGTCATACGTATACACGATTCGGTCTTGTTGACGTGCTGACCGCCGGCACCGCTCGAACGGTAAGTGTCGATTTTGAGATCCTTTTCGTCTATTTGTATCTCGATGTCTTCGGCTTCCGGCAAAACCGCTACCGTAACGGTGGAAGTCTGTATCCTGCCTTGCGACTCGGTATCCGGCACGCGCTGTACCCTATGCACGCCGCTTTCGTATTTCAGTTTGCTGTAAACGCCCTTGCCCGAAACGGAAAACACCACTTCTTTTATGCCGCCGAGTTCTGTTTCGTTTATATCCATTTCTTCGGTCTTCCAGCGGCTGTTTTCGGCGTAGCGAAGGTACATACGGTACAGTTCGCCCGCAAACAGAGCCGCTTCTTCTCCGCCCGCGCCGCTCCGTATTTCCATAATGACGTTTTTGTCGTCGTCGGGATCTTTTGGGAGCAAAAGCACGCGGAGTTCTTCTTCTATAAGTCCGAGTTTTTTCTTGCACGAATAATACTCTTCTTCGAGCATTTCGCGCATATCCCTGTCGGTTTCGGTTTTAAGAAGGTCTTCCGCCGACAGCATCTCTTCTTCGGTCTTTTTATACTCGGCGTACTTTTCGGCGGTCTCTTGGAGTTCGGAACGCTCTTTGGCGTATTTTTTCCAACTGTCCATATCCGCAAGCACCGCGGGATCGGACAAAAGCTCGTTGAGTTTCTCGTAGCGCTCGGCTATCGCGGTCAATTTACCGTTCATAAAAGCACCGCCTTTACAATCCGCGCCGTTCCGCTTATGTCCTTGGTTATCTCCACCGAATAGTCGGCGGCGAACAGCGCGCTTATATCTGCCGCCTGCCCTTCGCCTATCTCCATAAATATCGCGCCGCCGTCGGAGAGTTTTTCTTTGCCCTTTTCGGCTATTATCCTGTAAAACTTCAACCCGTCTTCTCCGCCGTCGAGCGCAAGCCGCGGTTCGAAGTCTTTGACTTCCCTTTGCAGTCCGTCTATATCGCCGCTCTTTATATACGGTGGATTGGATATTACGACGTCGAATTTTCCGTCTAATGAATCGAACATATCGCTCTTTATAAACGAGACGTCCGCACCGCACTTTTCGGCGTTTTCACGCGCGAGTTCCAACGCGCCGTCGGAAACGTCCGACGCGGTGACCGCGGCGCCCGTTCTGAGTTTTACCGCTATCGCTATCGCGCCGCTGCCCGTGCAAAGATCCAAAACCCTGCTTTCGCCGTTTATAAACGGCAATGCCGCCGCGACGAGTTCTTCGGTTTCGGGGCGGGGAATAAGCGCGCGTTCGTCCGTTTTAAGTTCATAACCGTAAAAGTCCGCCGTGCCGAGAACGTACCAAAGCGGCCTTCCCGTAAGCCTTTCTTCGGCGTACTTATCTATCTTTTCGACCTTGGACGGACTTATCACCGTATCCCGATCGAGTTCGCTTCTCTTTATGCCCGAAACGACGGACACCAGCCATTCCGCGTCGGAATCGTCTATACCCGACGCCGAAAACTTCTCTTTTACTTCGGCAAGAACGTCTTTTACCTTTCTCGCACAGACGAATTTACATTCCGGCTCTTCGGGGTCGAGATCCATGGCGAGAACCTTCTTAAAAGCCGTTATCGCGACTTCTATCATATCGTCGGACGGATTTCTCGTCGGGGGCATCTGTAAGCCGAGTCCGGGAAGTTTAAGGGGCAAAAACAGAAAAAAGTCGGTCTTTGCGAGAAGTTTAAGAAGTTCGTACGATACGCCGGCGACTACGGGCAAAAGCGCGATCTTGCAAAGCGCGCGGAGTATCCTGTAATCGCCTATCGTTTCGTGTACGCCGGGGATCGCCTCGAACAGCGAAAAGACGAGAATACTGACCGTCATTACGAAAAAAGTGAAAGTGGTGCCGCATCTGTCGTGCACTCTTCTGCACTTTTTCACGTTTTCGACGGTGAGTTCCATACCCTTTTCGTAACACGTTATCGTCTTGTGTTCCGCCCCGTGATACATATAGGTGCGGCGTATATCTTTCATTATCGTCGTGAGCAGGATATAAGATATGAATATGAGAAGTCTTACTCCGCCTTCGAAAAGGTTGACGAGAAGTATATCTTCCGTTACGTAACGCTTGAACACGCCGCCCAAAAGCGACGGAATAAAAAAGAACAGTAAAAGGGCGAACGCGAGTCCGAGCACGACGCCGACCGTCATTACTATCTTCA
>CAMNIW010000166.1 GCA_946540675.1 uncultured Clostridia bacterium
ATGAAGTCGGTCAGGGCGAGTTATTATATAAAACTCAAAAAAGAAGGTATCTTCGCCAAAAAATTCCATAAATTCTTGCCCGTAGTTTCGGTTTCGCACAACAACCGCGACCACAGGAAGATTTGCGTCGTGGACGGCAAAGTCGCCTTTACGGGCGGCGTCAATTTGTCGGACGAGTATATCAACGTCACCCACCCCCTTGGCAGATGGATAGATACGGGCGTGATCATCCGCGGTCAGGCGGTCGACAGCCTTATAAAAATGTTTATACAAAACTATAATATGGCAGGCGGCATAGAACTCGACGAAAAAGACTTCGTAAAGACTTCTCACGAAGAATATTCGGACGGGTTTATAATGCCGTACGGAGACGCTCCCGCGCCCATTATGAGCGAACACGTGGGAGAAAACGTCTATCTCGATATAATCAACAGGTCGGACAGGTATCTGTATATCACGACGCCCTATCTTATAGTAGACACCAATATTTTAACCGCGCTCAAAACGGCGGTCAGGCGCGGCGTGGACGTAAGGATAATAATCCCGACTATCCCCGACAAAAAACTCATATACATACTCACCAAGAGTATGTCGCACGAACTTTTGCTTTCGGGCGTAAAGATATACCGCTATAAGGACGGCTTTATGCACTCCAAGACGTTTTTGTCCGACGACGAAGTGGCGACGGTAGGCTCGGTCAATCTCGATTACAGGTCGTTTTTACACCACTTCGAGAACGGCGTGATAATGACGGGAAATTCGGCGATAAACGACATATACGCCGACTTTATGCGTTTGTTTGACAACGAGTGTACGGAAGCGACCGAAAAAGAAATAAGGCTCAGATGGTACGAAAGGGTAATAAAGGTTTTTTTGAATCTTCTCGCCCCGCTGTTCTGATTGCTGATTTATACTCGGCTGAATATCAAAAAAAAAGCCGTCGCGGATATTCCGCGACGGCTTTGATTTTTACACAAACGCAAGTCCGAGAACTATGAGCGAAAACCAGAACTCAAACGTCGGTTTTCTCTTTCTGACGTATATGAATATCACGCCGGAAACGGCAAGACCGTATATTATTACGGACATTATGCCCCTGAAAACCGCGTTGACCCCGCCGAAAGCGAGTATGGCTCTGTAAAGACCGAGAAATACAAGCGCAAGCAAAGAGAGCGAGGAGTTCAAAAGCCAATCGTAAAGCGAAAAACGTATTTCTTTTTTGTCTTCCGTTTTTATTTCTTCGTTTCTGTTTTCTTCCATTTTTTATTTCCCCCTTTATGACATATTACATTATATATGCAAAAAAGTCAATCGGTAGAATAAAAAAGGATATAGTTTGCCGTTATTCGGCGTTTTGTGGCAGTTCTAAGGCTATTTTCTTTGCAAAGACCGCTTTTAACTTGACGAGAAGTACGGATATAACGAAAGCCGCGGCGTAAATGCCGATGACGACGAAAGGCGTTATTATATAGTTTCCGCCGAAAGTGAACCCGTAGAAGTCGGGCCAGCCGCCGTTTTCTTCGCCTATTATGACGAGCGGAGTATACACGAGCGAATAAGCCACGGCAGGCAGTACGCCGAAGACCGTTCTTTTGAATCCGAGCGGCTCGGATCTCTCGAATATAAGCGTCGACGCTATGCAAAGCACGGGCGACAAAAAGTGCATAAAGAAGTTGTTATTGGTAAATAACGAGAAATAACTCTTCCCGTAAAACACGGCGTACGGTGCGAGAAAAAACACAACGGTTACAAAAGTCAGCGACACCGCTGCGGTTGCGGAGAACTTTACGACGCTTGCCCATAGCGGAAAATCATATTCGTCCCCGATTATGTTTTTTGCATTGAAAAAGAGCATAATGCCGCAGGCGATCGCGGCGTATACGTTGGACAGCACGGTAAAGAACCGCAGACATTTGAATCCGCGGAAACCGAACCAGGCGTCGTTTTGCACTATATCGGTGCGGAAGTTATAGACCATAGCGTACACCGTGAACGTTATGACAAGCATATTCATAAAAAGCGATACGAGATTAAAAATGCGTTTTGTTTTCATAATTTTATTTTAAGATAACGCGAGTAAAATGTCAATTATTTTTGTTTTAAGGCGGAGAGAAAAGTCGTGATTGACTTTATTTCGTAAATATGTTAGTATAATAATATCAATAAAAGGAGAGTAAAGATGAAAAACGGTGTAAGAATATTTGCGTTTTTGATCTTTCTCGCTTTTGTCACTGCGTTTGGCGGATGTTCAGGTCCGTCGGGCGACTACGACGTTAATATAAACACATACAAAGGGCAGGTCTTGTCGCGGTCAGACGTAGAACAAATGCGTAGAGATCACAAAAGACAGTTTAACGAGAAATTGCGTTACGACGCTTATTTGGGGACTTACGACGGTTGCGCGGTATTGTACGTAGACACTTCCATGACGGCGATAGGAGAAATTATGGTTGCCGACATTACGCTTATAAACCATAATTCGTTTTCGATAAAAGTATACCGCGACCATACGTTTTACGATTTGGAAACCGCGTTTGTCGACGGGCTTATTTCGTATGAAAATCTCAAAAAAGTCGGGATCGCTCATATTGAGAAACATAACGGCATAACCGATTGGAACACGCCTTTCGATGCGTACGACAAGACTTCGCGCGCGCAAACGGTCTGCGCAAATTTATTGAGTAAAAGATATCGATACTTACAGTTGACCCCTGAAACGTCGGATATCGGAAACGCGGACAAAGAAATTGAGATTTTGGGAAAATTCAATCGTGCCTACGTCGCAGTCTTTTGCGGAAAAGTTGCGGGGGATAACCCCGATAAAGAAACGGTAGGAGAGTTTACTTTCGATTCTCATAACGGCAACCTTGCGGTTTGTACGGATACGGGGTATTTGACGGTAACCGAAGCTCTTGGAAATAAGGTCTTGCGGGAATCCGACCTGACTTTGATTTGCGATATTTATCAAAGGAAATACAAACCGACCGAGCAGACGGGCGAGTAACGGAAAATCCGTAAAGAGCCGCGGAGATAAGACGTTTTCCGCGGCTTTTGATATGTACGGGTTCAATCTATTCATACTCAAATAGCGACGCTTTTTTTATAAAAGCGAGTGTATCCGCTTGAAAAAAAAGCAAATAAAGGCTATAATTATTTATATAAACGAGCACCCGTAGCGCAGTTGGATAGAGCGTCAGATTCCGATTCTGAAGGCCGCAGGTTCGAATCCTGTCGGGTGTACCACGTCGGAGCAAGGCTTTTTGGTCTTGCTCTTTTGTTTTGCAAAAGAGCAAAGACTTTTCAGCCTGCTCCTCCTTTTCCCAAAAATCTTTTGCGATGCAAAATATTTTCGGGAGCCCTGTTTTTAATTTTCGGGAGCCCTATTTTTTTAATAGTTATTTCGGGCAACAAAGACATATTGAAACAACTGTGTTGATACGAGATTTCTATCTCAAATCAGCACTTTTTCTTTATTTTTAGGCAATTTTGGTAGGGTTCGAGTCCCGTTATTAGTAAAATTGCCTATTTTTTTATTGAATCATAATTAGCATCAATTGTGCATTACCACGAAAGGTCTTGAAAAACCACGAAAGCTCA
>CAMNIW010000167.1 GCA_946540675.1 uncultured Clostridia bacterium
GTTTAAACGCAAGAAAAATCGCTTCGCCACGGGAAAAAACCGTAAGCCCCGACGAAACGCCGACTTATTCTATAGCCGCGCGCCTCGAAATATGGCGTTTAATGCGCTCGACCTCTTTTTCGGAGAACTTACATTTCCTCTCGTAAGTAAAAAGCCCGTTTTGCTCTTGCATAATATCGTAGAGTTGGGTGTAACAAAAACCGGAAACCGACGGCGAATCGAGAATAACGTCGACGAGCGAAATAACGCGTTCGGCAAACTTGTCGGGAGAGGTTTCGCCTTTGCCGTAGCCCCACGGCTCTTCGGCTAAAACAGCGTCCTCGTTGACTGTCGGCACGTTCGAGTTTTCTATCATGGCGATCCCGCCGAACTCGCTTAACATTACCGGCATACCCTTTTTAAAGCGGTAAGGCGGCGCGCCGTAAATAAGATCCGCCACAAGCTCGCCTTTATTTTCGAGGCGGCAAAGAATATCCGATATATCCTCGGCGGAGCCGTAAGAGTGAAAGTCAAACAGATCCGTCTTTCTTCCGTGATAGCCGCCGGAAACGTCTACGCAAGGCCGAGACGGGTCGTACGCTTTAGTAAACTCGTAAATATTTTCTATAAAGCGCAGGTCGGGCGCAACGTTTAATTTGGTGGAATTATTCCACACTTCGTTGAACGGACACCAGATAACGACAGACGGGTGATTGAAATCGCGGTCTAAAACCTCTTTCCACTGCGAGCGATAACAATCAAAGTATTCGAGGTTGCCGAAGTCTACGCCCCAGGACGGAAATTCGTCCCAAACGAGAAAGCCGAGCCTGTCGGCGGCGTCTAAATAGGCGGGGTCGAAAACTTTTTGGTGGAGCCTCGCGCCGTTAAAGCCCAAAGCCTGCGCGCGGCGGATATCCTCTTCGAAATCCGTTGCCGAAGCGGGCGTATAATCGCCACCCGGGTAATACCCCTGATCGAGAACGAGGCGCTGAAAAACGCTTTTGCCGTTGAGCAAAAACTTAACGCCGTCGAATTTAACTTCGCGCAGTCCGCATCTGAGCGCGGTTTTAGCGCCGGCAAAGGTTATTACGACGTCGTAGAGCCTGCCGTTGCCGATCTCCCAAAGGTGTTTTTCGGACAGACGGCATATAAAGCGCCCGTCGAAATCGAGTACGCCCTCGGTTTTGCCGCAAAGCCGATTTTCGTAAAAGAATTCGATCGAAACCTCGCCTTTAGCGTTTGATTTAAGCGCGACTTCCACCGCGGGGGCGTTAATATCGGGGAAAAACTTCACGTCGGTAATCCTTTCGGATTTTCTGCACTCAATATAAACCGATTGCCATATCCCGGTGGCGCGGGTGTAAAAACAACCGTACGGCTTATCCTTTTTGGTCTGTTTGCCCGACGCCTTGTACTCGCGCATATCGTCCAAAACCGCAACTTCTATTACGTTTTCGCCTTTTGTCAGCCAAAAATCCGTTATATCCGCCTCGAAAGGCGTATAACCGCCCTCGTGAACGCAAACGGCGTGTCCGTTAATAAAAACCGTCGCCACGTAGTCGCACGCGCCGAAACGTAAAAAAAGACGCTCGCCTTCGGGTACGGCAAAACCTGCGATCGCCTTTTTGTAACGGCAACTACGGATATCTCCCGTAAAACCTACGCCAGATAATTTGCTTTCTGCCGCATACGGCACGTTGATAGCGTGCGAATAGGTTATCGGCTCGCCCGTTTCAGATTGATCGTCAATGCAAAAACTCCACTGCCCGTCTAAAAAAATTTTATCCATAGTTACTTATAATAAATAGATTCTTTACCTTTTCGATAGATAATTCTTCTTCTCGGGTTATCCCCGCGCGGGAAAAACCTTGCGGCTTTTCCCGCGTTTCGATAACCTTTCCCGTTATAAAACGGATGACCTTTTAATTATTCCGCACTCTTGAAAGTAGGTATCTGTCCCGCGGAAACGTTCCAATACTGAGTGTTTAAACCGCTGAAAACTCCGAGACTGTTCGCTTTATATATCGTAGCTGAAACCGAACCGTTACCGGTTGTAGTCTTTAATCTCGTATTGTCGCGATTGTTGATGTCAACGACGTACACGTTGCTCGAAGTTATCTTGCCCGAGCCTTGTGCAACAGCCCACCAAACGATTGCGCCGCCGTTCGTATTATCAGTAACATCGTTGTAGACTATTACTATATCTTTAAGCGTACTGCCTTCGGATATACCGATTAAGCCGGTCTTATTATTGCCGTTTACGGTATATTCAACATAAATATTTTCCGCGGTTCCGAAGAAGTGCCAACCCAAAATGGTGCCGTAATCCGCAACGATACTTGCGTTTGTGATTGCAAGGTTTTTAACCAGACCGTATTTAGAAACGTTGCCGAGCAATGCGCCGTAGCCGAAAGTTCCGCCATCTATCGCATATCCTCTGCCGTCGAACGTACCCTGGAAACCTATTTCTTCAACTTGAGAAGTGTAAGAGGATACATTGCCGAGGTTATTATCTCTCACCGAATTCGTGATATTTGTCGTGGCGCTGCCTTTACTTATATTGTTTCCGAGTACGAAATATCCGCCGTAAGTGTAATATTTCTGACCGTTAATCGTCGTCCGGTTGTTTACATTGTTGCCGTATGAATACAAATCTCTTATTTCGGTATAAGTTTCAAATATCCTCGTAACGATGAACGCATTGACCAAGTAATCTACTCCGTTAGCCTTATACGTAAGAGTTGCCGTTCTGCCGGTAGCGTCATTAGACGTATCGTGATTTTTGAGCCAGTTATCGTCGACAGTCATACCCGATGCGTCGGAAATATCGGTGATTTCAACCGTGTTATCGTTTGCCGCAAACCCTGCCGCTTCTTTAAGATAGCCTATCACCACGGCGACGTTTTGATATGCTTTATTTACGTCCTTTGCGCTCATATAGAATACGCTGTTGCCGTAGGTTATAAAGGTCGGAATACTGTCTTCCTCCACTTTCCAGACGCTCTCGTCAAGCCCGCTGTAAGTTATCGCCGTCGGGTCTTCGTTTGCCGCAACCACCGTGTAGGTGCTGCCCGCTTTAATGTTGACGTCGGCTGTGTTGCCGAATACGTTAGTCGCTCCGCCTTTCATGATCATATACACGTTGTCGAATACAACAGCCGGCGTATACACTCCCCAGCTTGCGATCGCGCCGTTAGTATCGCCTGCCGCCTGATTGAATACTATAACCGTATTCTTTATAGTTCCGCCGTTTATAGAACGCCCGAGCGAGCCTGTAAACCTGGAGTTCGTACTAACTTCCACGTACACATTTTCTATCGTAAACGAGCCGCACGCGTTGGAAGAAAGCACGCCCGCGCCGTTATTGCCCGAAGGTATAACACATTCTGTAAACGCTACGTTCTTTATCACCGCACCGTTTCCTATGTCGCCGAAAATGCCGCCGACTTCGTAATTAAAAGCAGTTACAACATACTTTCTGTCTGTGAGGCCGCTTACCGTGTAGCCCCTGCCGTCGAACGTGCCGTGGAAACCGTAGTCCGCCTGCATATGTCCGCCGGAACCGATCGAGCCGACACTGGGCGCACTGAAAGGCGCT
>CAMNIW010000168.1 GCA_946540675.1 uncultured Clostridia bacterium
TCGAAGATATAAAGGCGTATAGGGCGGGTGTAAGGAGCGCGTTTTCGAGCAGACGCAAGACCCTGGCGAATAATCTTATGATGTCTTTCGGTTTTTCGAGAAGAGAAGCGGAAGAGATCGTCCTTACGGTAAAATCGGACGTGATGGCTCGCGGTGAAACTTTGACTACCGCCGACTTTGTGAAATTGTCCGAAGAACTTTCAAAAAGAAATATTAAATTATGATCGGGCGACGTTTTTAACCTGTGGCATTTTAGCGCTTTTACGGCATATATTAAATTGAGAGCGTTATAAAAGGAGGTTAAAAATGTCGTTCTTTACTAATAATGCGGGAGACAGATGTCCCGGAAGAATAAACGGCAACCCGACTAACGGTTTATGTGAGAGAGTATGCGTTCAAACGCAAAAAGTGTTTGACGCCTGTATAAGACAAACTCAGGAAGACGGAGTAGTTCTGACTCTTACCGATCCCGTTCCCGAAAATCCGGCGATGCCGCTTACTTTCGTCAGCGCGCGTAATACGTCGACGCAGGGCACCGTTACCAATCTTCAAATAGACAGGTTGCCTGACAGACAGAATTTTGCGAGAGTACAGGCAACCGTAACCGTACCCATGCAAGTGGTCTATACGGACGCAAACGGCGTTCAGGGCGTCGCAAATTCGAGCGTGTCGTTCGATCAGGATATAATTATGTACATACCCGAGCCGTCTATAATTCCGTTTGAAATAGTTTCTATCGTTTCGGTAGTCGCGCCGGAAGGCGTATATACGGACGATATGACGTTTACGTTATCGTGCTGCGCGACTCTTATAATGAAAGTCGTCATGACGGTCGACGTACTCGTTCCGTCGTACGGATACGCGACTATACCGCCGTGCCAGGAATACACGCAGGAAGTGTGTTCGGGATTTTTCGATCTTCCGATTTTCCCGCAGTAAAACTCAATACGTATTTTATAAGCGGCGACCGAAAGGTTGCCGCTTTTCGTATATACGACGATAAAACGCTTGAAAAATATCGCCGTAAATGATAAAATATCGGTAAGATAGCCGAGCGGGATTCGTTTGCGCTCGGCAGCCCCGTATATGGAGTTATAAAATGAAAATATATGCGATAAGCGATCTTCATATGAGCAACGGCAATTCCAAACCGATGGATATATTCGGATATAAATGGAAGAATTATCTTGAAAAGATATTTGCCGATTGGAATAATAAAGTTTCGGATGAAGACGTGGTATTGATCGGCGGAGATATAAGTTGGGCAATGACCTTAGGCGACGCGATTACCGATCTTAAAACGCTTATCCCGCTAAAAGGACACAAAGTATTTTGTCGCGGAAATCATGATTATTGGTGGAAAAGCGTTTCGAAGATACGCGCGATTCTTCCCGAAAAGTTTTACGTTCTTCAAAACGATTCGATAAAATTCGGCGATACGGTCATATGCGGATCCCGCGCCTGGTGCGTGGAAGGTTCGCCGGACTTCAAAGCGCAGGATATGAAAATATATTTAAGGGAAGTCGAAAGGTTGAAACTTGCCCTTAAAGACGCGCACAGAAATCTATCGGACGGCGACGAAATATATTGTCTGATACATTATCCGCCGTTCAACGTTAAACGGGAGAATTCGCTCTTTACCGATTTGTTCGAAGAACAGGGAGTGAAAAAGGTCATATACGGGCATTTGCACGGTAAAGATTGCCGCACCGATCTGAAAATCATTAAAAACGGAATAGAATACTATCTGACATCATGCGATCAGACTGACAATAAATTGATTTTGATTAAGGAGTAGAAAATGTCGGAATTCGGAAGAAACGTTAAAAGAATTTGTACAAGGTGGTTTATAGACGCTTTTTCGGGAATGGCGCAAGGGCTATTTTGTACGCTAATCGCGGGAACCATTTTAGAGCAAATAGCGAAATGGGTAGGCGGTGATAATTACATCGGAAAAATCCTGCTTATATTTGCTCAAATAGCAAAAACGCTCATGGGCGCAGGAATAGGCGTCGGTATAGCGCATTCGCTGAAAAGCAATAAACTTGTAATATTTTCGGCGGGAGTCGCGGGGCTTGTCGGCGCGTTTTCGTCGAAAATAATAGACGAAACTTTTTCCCTTACTTTGGGTGTGCCCGGCAATCCGATAGGAGCATACGTCGTTGCCCTTTTAGTCGTTGAGATAACTACGCTTTATGCGGGGAAAACAAAACTCGATATACTTATAATTCCGCTCGGTGCGTTAGTTCTTTGTCTTGGCGGAATTTTTGTCGCTTTTCCGTTTATATGGCTTATCGATCAACTGGGTAAATTTATCGCGATAGCAACCGGAATCACCCCGTTCTTTATGGGTATGATAATTTCGGTGATAATGGGGATACTCCTTACGATGCCGACGTCTTCCGCCGCAATATGGATATCCGTTGCGACGCCTGTAATAAGCGGGTATCCCGCTACCGTATCGGCGGAACATTATAACGCGATCTTGCTTGCGGGCGGAGCGGCGGTTGTGGGCTGTTCGTGCCATATGATAGGGTTTGCCGTAGCGTCTTTCAGGGAAAACGGCGTTTCGGGACTTATCTCGCAAGGCATAGGCACGAGTATGCTGCAAATTCCCAATATAATGAAAAATCCGCGAATTATGCTTCCCGAGATAATTGCGAGCGCGGTGCTCGGTCCCGTTGCGACCTGCTTGTTCGGGCTTAAATGCAACGCCGCGGGCGGCGGTATGGGGACGAGCGGTCTTGTCGGCGTATTCGGAACGATAGAAGCGAGTTCCGGTTTGAATCCCGTATTGCTCACGTTCGGCATAATACTTCTTCTGTTTGTTTTACCTGCGTTTATCTCTTTCGGTCTGTCCGAACTTTTCCGCAAAATAGGCTGGATCAGGGAAGGGGATCAGAAAATCCAATGACGAATATTTGAAAATAAACTCTCATAAGTATCTTATGGGAGTTATTTTTTATGGAACAAAACGTCAGATCACATTCCGTAAATCTTGAATATCGACAAGGGCTTACGGCAAGCGGAATAAACGACGTTATCGCCTTTGACGAGAAAGACATCGTTCTTTCGGTATCAAACGGAGCAAAAATGCGTATAACGGGCGAAAACTTGAAAATCTTGAATTTCGATAAGCCTTCCGGCAATTTCAGGCTATCGGGATCCGTATACGTACTGAAATATTCCGTCGGCGAAAAATTCGGGTTAAAAAAACTCTTCAAATAATATGTTTGTCACCGATAATCAAATATACTTTTTTATTGAGTGCGTTTTCGTCGGGCTTATTACGGGGCCGCTGTACGAAGTGTTTTACGTAATCAAAATGTTTATAAAAAACAAGGCGCTGTCAGCGTCTTTTGACGTTTTGTACTGGGTTTTTGCGGCGGTAGCGTATTATTACGCTTCGGCGATCTTCCGTTTTCCGGACGCGAGAGTATATATGCCGCTCGGAGTTTTGTGCGGATTTGCTTTATATGTAGCAACATTGCATAAAACACTTGCAAAAAAGCTAAAGATATGCTATAATAATGCTATAGCT
>CAMNIW010000169.1 GCA_946540675.1 uncultured Clostridia bacterium
AGCAGAAAGAAGGCGGTGAAACGCCGCTCGACAAATTCGGTTTCGATCTTACCGAAAAAGCCCGTCAGGGCAAACTCGATCCCGTCATAGGAAGAAGCAAAGAGATAGAGAGAATAATCCAGTCGTTATCGCGCAGGACGAAAAACAGTCCCGTGCTTATCGGAGATCCCGGCGTCGGGAAAAGCGCCGTCGTCGAAGGACTTGCGATAGAGATAGCCAACGGCAGAGTTCCCGAAGTTTTAAGGGATAAGACGATATTTTCTTTGAGTCTTTCGGGAATGATAGCGGGCACGAAGTATCGCGGAGAATTTGAAGAAAGATTCAAGGAAGCGATAGATTACGTCGTAAGCCGCGGAGATATTATTTTATTTATAGACGAAATACACAACATAATGGGCGCCGGCAATTCCGGCGACAGCAATATGGATCTTGCCGAGATGATGAAGCCGATGCTCGCGCGCGGAGAAATACAGACAATCGGCGCGACGACTATCGACGAGTACAGACAGTTTATCGAGCCTGATCCCGCCATGGCTCGCCGTTTTCAGCCCATAATCGTAGACGCGCCCGACGTTCAGAGTTCGATAGAGATATTGAAGGGGCTTCGCGATAAATACGAAGCGCATCACAACGTTCTCATAACTGACGAAGCGATAGTCGCGGCTGTAAAACTTTCGGACAGGTACATAACCGACAGAAACCTGCCCGACAAAGCCATCGACCTTATAGACGAAGCGGCAGCAAGGGCAAAACTGCAATTTTTCTATACGCCGAGCGCTTATTCGGAAAAAGTTCAAAAGGTGCGTTCGCTTATAGGCGAAAGAGAATATATGCGATCTATCGGCGATTTCGGCGAAGTCGATAAATTGCAAAATCTCATCGACGAGATAGAAGACGAGATAGTGGAGATAGACGCGGAGCAAATAGAAGCGAGAAGTAAAAGTACCGCTTCCATCGGAGAAAAAGAGATAACCGAAGTAATATCCGAAATTACGCAAATACCGCTTACCAGGATAAGCGAGAGCGAAAGCGCAAAACTTCTCAATCTCGAAGAAGAACTTAAAAACAGAGTAATAGGTCAGGATGGTGCGGTTGCCGCCGTTTCGCGTGCGATAAAGCGCGCAAGGGCAAACATCAAAGACCCCAACAGACCTATCGGCGCATTCATTTTCGTCGGTCCGACCGGCGTCGGAAAGACCGAACTTTCAAAAGCGCTCGCCGACGTCGTGTTCGGGGATAAAGACAGCCTTATAAGGATAGATATGAGCGAGTATATGGATAGAAGTTCCGTATCGAAACTTATAGGCGCGCCACCGGGATACGTCGGATACGAAGAGCCGGGAGTTTTGTCCGACAAGGTGAGAAGAAAGCCTTATTCGGTCGTCTTATTCGACGAGATAGAAAAGGCAAATCCCGAGATTTTCAACATAATGTTGCAAATATTCGACGAAGGCAGACTTACCGACAGTAAGGGCAAACTTATCAATTTCAAAAACACCATCATAATACTTACTTCCAACGTCGGCGCGCACGAGATAGATCTTGCCAAGGATTCGGGATACGTAACCGAGAAATACGACGAAGACGAAGTAAAAGACAGGATATACGCCGCGTTAAAGCGCAAGTTCAGCCCCGAATTTCTCAACAGGTTAGACGATATAATCGTATTCAGACATTTATCTTTCGACGACTGCGGAAGAATAGCCGACATATTGCTCGACGGACTTAAAAAGAGACTTAAAGAGCAGGATATAACTCTCAACGTCGCGGCGAGCGCTTCGGATATAATAATAAGAAACGGCTATGACGAATCTTACGGCGTAAGACCGCTCAAACGCGAAATTCAGCGCAGGATCGAAGATCTGCTTTCCGAAGAGATAATCGCGGGAAGGATCGGGCGCGGCGATCTCGTTACGGTATACGGCGAACACGGCAAGATATATTACGACGTATCCAAGAGAAATTGACGTTATGGAAATAGGAGTATCTACGGCGTCGCTGTTTATGCGGTGCTACAACGAAGACGCGTTGCCGTTGCTTGACGCTCTCGATGCGAGAGTGGTGGAAGTGTTTCTCGAAAGTTTTTCGGAATACACCCGCGAATACGCCGCGCTGCTTAAAAACAGAAAAGGCGGTTTGAAGGTTCACTCTGTCCACACGGTTACAATGAATTTCGAAACTGAGTTGTTTTCTAAAAACGACAGAGCGTACGCCGACGCGTTTACGTTTTTTGAAGGGGTTCTGGAAACCGCAAAGACTCTCGGCGCAGGGAATTACACGATGCACGGCAAGGCGCGTATTAAGAAGTCTCCGCTATACGACGAATATCCGTTTATAGGGCGGAGATTTGAAGAACTTTGCTCCGCGGCGAGCGAAAAAGGCGTATCGCTTTGTTTGGAGAACGTTTCCTGGGCGTATTATAACAGACCGGGGTATTTTACCGAAATCAAAAAATACGCGCCGTCTCTTAAAGCTACGCTCGACGTAAAACAGGCAAGGATCAGCGGTTTCGATTATCGGGAATACCTGGACGAAATGGGCGAAAGCATCGGTACGGTGCATCTTTCCGACGTTGACGACAACGGCAAGATCAGGCTTCCCGGACGCGGTAATTTTGATTTTGAAGAACTGCTTAAAAGGCTTAAAGACGTCGGTTTTGACGGCGCGTGCCTTATAGAAGTGTATAAAGACGATTATGGCGACGTGGCGGAGATAAGGCAAAGCGCCGACTATCTGCGTGAACTCGTTTATAAGATTTTTTAAGGAGTGAATTATGGCAAAAAGATACGCAAACAAAGAATGGAAGGAGTCGATGAAACTTCGCCTTGACTACAATAATATGATGGCGGAATTTGTCGGCGAAAAAGAAGGTTTTACGCAAAAAGACATAGACGTGTACAAAAAAAACGCCCAACAGGCGCTTTTCTCGGTATCTTCCAAAAGGGGAACCGGTTGGCTTGAATGGACCGAACTTCCGTATAATCAAAAGCAGGTGGCGGCGGATATAAACGCCACGGCGAAAGCGGTGAGAAAGACCGCGAAAAACTTCGTGGTTTTAGGTATAGGCGGAAGCGCGCTCGGCCCTATCGCCGTATTTCAGGCGCTTTGTCACCTTCATTACAACGACCTGCCCAATAAGGTAAGAAAGGGGCCTAAATTTTACGTTGAAGACAACGTGGATCCCGAGAGAATGAACGCGCTTTTGGACGTTATCGACGTCGAAAACACCGTGTTCAACGTCATAACGAAGAGCGGTGCGACTTCGGAGACGATGACTCAATATCTCATAGTTTTCGACCTTCTTAAAAAGAAGCTCGGAGACAAAGAAAAGGATTTTGTCCGTTTCGTCGAGTGGAAAACAGGGAAAAAATTTTATTGGAAACGGCCGTCACCTCTTCAGAGAGTCCGCGACTGGCTCCGGGCAAGGGAACGGGAGCCG
>CAMNIW010000170.1 GCA_946540675.1 uncultured Clostridia bacterium
AGTATCGTTTATACTGAAATTTTTATGTATAAAATAAAAAAACCGTCCGCACATGACAGCGTTTCAAAAAGTCAGATACTTTTTGGCGGCTATCGTTGCGGACGGGTAGTCTTTATTAAAATTTAATGCGCTTGGCTCTTATCCTTAAAAATCGGGTTCGACGTGAGATTTACGCCGAGTTTTCTATAAAATTTTTCGTCGTTATGAGCGAGAAGGACGGTCGTATGGACTTCGCAACCTTTAAGTCTCGGTAATTGCCTTATTGCCTTTTCGGCGGTTTTGTCGTGCTCGGCGGACATCGAAAGCGCAATGAGCATTTCGTCTATATGAAGTCTTGGGTTTTTACTGCCGAGATATTTGAGTTTAAGGTCCTGTATAGGCATCAACGCTTTTTTGGATATAAGATCCTGTTCATCGGGGATCCCCGCAAGGTATTTAAGCGCGTTTAATATCATACTTGACGAACATCCGAAAATATCGTTTGTCTTTCCGGTTATAATAGCGCCGTCTTCGAGTTCGATTGCGGCAGCGGGGCAATTTTTTTCAACCGCGACCCGGTTTGCCTCGACGTAAACTTTACGCTCGGAAACGGAAATATTGTTTCCTTTCATAATAAGCGCGATTTTGTCGGATTCAGTCGTATCGGTAGTGCCGCTGCGACGTTCTTTTGCAAGCGCGTTGAAATAACGCCTGATTATTTCTTGTTTAGACGCCTCGACGCATACGTCGTCGTCGCAAATTGCATATCCTGCCATATTTACGCCCATATCGGTAGGCGATTTATACGGGGATTTGCCCATTATTTGTTCAAAAATTGCGTTAAGGACAGGGAATATTTCTACGTCACGATTGTAATTGACTGCTTGTTTTCCATAAGCCGACAAATGCCACGGGTCGATCATATTTACGTCGTTCAGATCTGCCGTCGCCGCTTCGTACGCAAGATTGACCATATGTTTAAGCGGAAGATTCCAGACAGGGAAAGTTTCATATTTCGCATATCCGACCTTATTGCCTCTTCTATGTTCGAGATAAAGTTGAGAAAGACAAGTCGCCATTTTCCCCGATCCCGGGCCGGGTGCGGTTATAATAACAAGATTTCTTGTGGTTTCGATATAATCGTTTTTGCCGTATCCGTCGTCACTGACGATAAGCGGAACGTTATGCGGATAACCTTTAATCGGGTAATGATGATATACCTTTACATTGAGAGTTTTTAACCGTTCTTCGAACATTTTAGCGGGTTCGTTATCTTCGGAATATTGAGCGAGAACGATACTTGCGACGTAAAGATCGTAGCTTCTGAATACGTCGATCAGTCTTATAACGTCCTGATCGTATGTGATGCCGAGATCGGCGCGTATTTTATTGTTGGCAATATCATTACTGTTGATAACGATAACGATTTCGGCTTGATCTTTGAGTTTACAAAGCATTTTGATTTTATTATCGGGCGCAAAACCGGGCAAAACTCTCGATGCGTGAAAATCGTCAAACAGTTTTCCGCCGAACTCTATATATAGTTTTCCGCCGAACTCGTCAATACGTTCAAGTATTTTTTCAGATTGCAATTGCAGATATTTATCACTGTCAAAACCGATTTTTCTCATTGTAAACGCCTCTTATGAAACAATTAAATTCATTATATCAAATTGTTAGACAATTTGCAATTCGTAAAGATAAATTTATATGTGAAAATTTTTGAAAAATAAAAAAGCAGTCCTAAAAAGTAAAGCGCACCCAAAAAGTCAGACGCTTTTTGGGTGCATGCAAACGGTGTAAAAAATTTATTTTTCTATATTGACGACGTAGTTTCCCGTATTCAAAAGCAAATATTTAATAAAGAAGTAAACGGGGATATCGATCGACAGTACGACGGGTAAAACGATATACGAAACAACGTCGGCGGCACTGTTGAAATCTATAGACGCAAAGAGCGCCACGCAAAGAATGATTATCATAATCTGGAACATTACAATAAGCGCGACTTCGACAGAGTTTTTGATTGACGGCGCTTCCGTTACAGTATTGTCTCTGCCTCTTAAATAAATAATGAGCATCGTTATCGGGAATACGGCAACAGCGAGAACGGTCGCTATCGTTACGCCGACGGGCCACAAAAGAAACCTTTGGAAAGCGAGTCCGAAAATAAGCATTTCAGCCGCGACAAGGATAAATAACAGTGCGGAAGCGTGGAACCTGAGTTTATTATAAAGAATTCCGCTTTCGTCGCGCGCTTTGACGTTTGAAGACGTCCTTAATTTGAATCCTTCGCGGTTTGCCATTGCGTACAAATCGGAAAAATCAGTAATATCGCCGTTAGTTGCCTGTTTTTTTGAAGAAATTTCATCCGCTTCTGTTACGGTTGCGTTTTCGCTTGCGGTCGTATCCGCATAATACTCGGTATGAGTATTTTCGGTATCTTCCGTATGCGTTCTGACGGGCTCGTCCTTCGGAAAAAGTTTAGTAAGAATCGATTTGTATTCGCGCCTGTTCGTCGGTTGACCGTCTTCGACTCTTAAATAGTCGTCTTCTTCTTTTTTGACCGGTTTTTCTTCCTTTACGACGGGTGACGGTTCTTCGATAACGGTTTTTTCTTCAACGACCTCGGGTTCTTGCGGCGCAGGCTCTTCATTTACCGGTTCGATTTCTTCAAGGTCAAATCCGAATTGAACCATTTCGTCTCCGTTATCGGTTGCGATCGGATCTTCTTCGATCTCAAATTCGTATTTTATATCGGAAACCGCTTCGGAATAAGGTTGC
Source organism: uncultured Clostridia bacterium (assembly GCA_946540675.1). Classification (GTDB taxonomy): domain Bacteria; phylum Bacillota; class Clostridia; order Christensenellales; family Borkfalkiaceae; genus UBA10281. The sequence continues at coordinate 2,764 of CAMNIW010000170.1, forward strand.
TCGAAATCCGCGTTTTCGCCGGCTTCTTCAACGTTTTCTCCGATGATTTCCTGAGTTTGCTTTACGTCGTCGGATTTGTTTAACTCGGAGTTGAGAGAGTCCAGGGCTTCCTGCCCGAGTTGATCGAAATAATCGTCGGATTCGGTTTCTTCAATATTAAACTCATCGACACCGGAAACAAGGTCCTTCAAATCGTCGAATTCGTCTTGTTGCGGGGGAGTTTTGACCGGTTCCGCGGGCTGAGCGCTCGGAGTCTCGATCAAAGTATCGATAATTTCCTTGGATTCAATCCAGTCTTGTTTATTCTTATTGAGAAAACCACGGCCTTTATCAGTCAAATTAAAATATTTTCTGCGGATACCGTCACTTGCGCTTGAACGAAAAGATTTTATATATCCTTGATTTTCAAGTCGTTGCATAGCGCTGTAAAAAGTGCCTTGCTTGACGCTGAATTTGTTGTCCGAACGGTTTTCGATCGCTTCACGGATTTCGTTGGAATCTTTGTCTCCGTCCACGAGCGAAAGTAAGATGATCGTATCTATATGTCCGCGAATCATTTCGCCGTTTATCGAATTTTCGGCCATAAGAAACTCCTAAGTAAAAATATTACGTATTTATTATAACATTTTAAAATTTTTGAGTCAATTATTGTACT
>CAMNIW010000171.1 GCA_946540675.1 uncultured Clostridia bacterium
ACTACACCCGAAACTATATCCGCAACGAACTCATTCCCGTCATCAAAAACCGTTTTCCCGACTTTTCGGGTGCGATCGCACGACTCAGTTCTTGCGCGCTTGACGCGGACGAATATCTCCGTTCCGTCTGCCCCGTGGCGGAAGTGAAAGACGGGAAATATTACTTAAAAAACTTTTTTGGGTATCCTAAAATCCTGCAAGAGTATGCCATAATGGAAACCGTACGCTCGATGGGACATTTGCAGGACTTTGAAACAAGGCACGTTGAAAGCGTTCTTTCCTTGGCGGAAAAGCCAAACAACACCGAGATCGACCTGCCGTTTTCTCTTTCGTGCGTCAAGTTCGGCAACGGCGTCATTTTTTCAAAAAAGGTGGACGAAGACTTCTTCGAACAGCCGTTTGAAGAGGAAAAAACGTACGTATACAAAGGGAAAACGTATCGGTTCGAGGAGACGGACGAGCTTGTTTCCGGCGTTTCCGTCGATCCTGACAAACTGCCCGTCGGGTGTGTGATACGGGAGAGAAAGGACGGAGACGTCTTTAAGCGCGTGAACGGGAAGACGAAACTTTTAAGCGACTTTTTGAACGAAAAGAAGTTGTCGAAGCCGGACAAAGACGAACTGCTCGTACTTTGCTCAGGCAGCGAGGTGTACGCCGTTCTCGGACTGGAAACGTCCGACAAAGTAAAGATCACGGAAGAAACGAAGCGCATTTTGCGTATTATAAAGGAGTAACGAAAGTGAAAAAAGATTTAGAAAAAGTGTTGATCACCAAAGAGCAAATCGAAAAGCGCGTTCAAGAGATCGCGGACGAGATCGAAAAAGACTTCCCCGGCGAAGAGATCATATTCGTGGGGATCTTGCGCGGAAGTTGTTATTTTATGTGCGACCTTACGCGTTGTTTTTCGCACAACGTCTTTTTGGAATTCATGTCCGTTTCCAGTTATATCGGAACGACGTCCAGCGGTGAAGTGAAGATCACCAAAGATATTTCCCGTCCGCTCGAAGGCAAGGTGGTCGTCATCGTGGAAGATATCATCGACACGGGCTATACCCTTTCCTATCTGAAACGTATCCTTTCCGAACGCAAGCCGAAGGCTTTGAAAATTTGCACCCTGCTCAACAAGCCCTCGCGCCGCAAAGCGGACATCGACGGCGATTATATCGGGTTTGAAGTGCCGGACGAATTTGTCGTCGGATACGGACTGGACTACAATCAAAAATACCGCAACCTGCCCGAGATCGGAGTGTTGAAAAGCGAAATTTATGAAAATTAAGATCCCCGCCTATCTCGAAGAACTTGCTTCGTACTTTCCTTGTCCCCTATACGCCGTAGGCGGTTTCGTCCGCGACGCGCTTTTGGGATACGAAGAAAGCGACATAGACGTGGCTTCGCCCGTTCCCCCGGACGAAGTGAAAAACCTGTTGAAAAATTCGCCCTTTACCGTAAAAGACGGGAGCAAAAAACTGCTTACGCTCGTCATCAAAAAGGGCAAAGAAGAAGTGGAATACACCACGTTCCGAACGGACAGTTATTCTCTCGGGCACCGCCCCGAAGTCGTTCTCCCCACCACCGATATCGTCTTGGACGCGAAGCGTCGGGATTTTACCGTAAACGCCATTTATTATGATATTAAAAACAGTTGTTTGGTGGATGTTTTGAACGGGATCGGTGACCTAAACGCAAAAGTTTTGCGTTCTACGCGCTCGGCGCGGGAAGTGTTCTCCGAAGACGGATTACGGCTTATGCGCCTCGCGCGCTTTGCCGCAAGTTTGGGTTTTTCCATAGCGAGCGACGTTCTCGTTGCGGCAAAGGAAAACGCCGCGCTTATAGATGAAATATCCAAAGAGCGGATAAAGGACGAACTGAACAAAATTCTTATTGCGGACACGGTTTACGGTGAAAAAAACGCGCCGTCGAGAGGGTTTGATATTTTGAACGAGATCGGCGTTTTGCGTCGCATTTTGCCCGATCTTTGCGATGGGATCGGTATGGAGCAGCGTCCCGATTATCACGCGTACGACGTATACGGGCATATTATGCACACGGTGGATGCATCCGATCCGTCGGTGCGGCTTGCCGCGCTTTTCCACGACATTGCGAAGCCTTATATGAAAAAGACGACGGGGAAATACCGTATGCACGACGTTGTGGGCGGTAAAATGACGAGACAAATTCTCACGTCGTTGAAGTATCCTGTTGCGGTGGTCGAAGAGACGGCTCGGCTGGTGGAAACGCATATGTTCAACCTGAACAACGACGTTCGTGAAAGTACGCTCCGCGTATTCATCTTAAAAAATCACGATATTCTCGACAAACTCATTTTGCTGAAATACGCCGATTATTACGGAAGCGGCAAGGCTACCGGCGACGTTTTGCCTTCGGCGGATCGGATCAAAGACGAATACGAAAAGATGAAACGGGAAGGCGCGCCTTTCTCGGTCAAGGATCTGCTCGTATCCGGCGAAGATCTCCTTTTTATGGAAGACCTGCCCAAAGACAAGCGTTCGGACGCGCTGAACGATTTGCTTCGCGCGTGCGTTTTGGACGAAAATTTGAATAAAAGTCGCGAAAAACAACTCGATTATATAAAAAATTATGCAAGGAGAAAGGTATGGATTACAGAGTAAAAGATTACAAAGCGGAGTTTATCAGCATTTTTACGCAAAATATCACCCGAGAAGGCTCGGACAAGCTTCTCGACTGGTTGAAAAACAAAAGCGATTTCTTCACCGCCCCCGCGTCCACGAAGTTCCATTCCGCGTATGAAGGCGGACTCTGCGAACATAGCGTCAAAACGTATTATCGCTTCGTTCAAAACCTCGACGTCGAGTACGAGGGCGAATGGGAAGAAAAAATCTCGCCGGAAAGCGTGGCGATCATCGCGCTTTTGCACGATATTTGCAAAACCAACTACTACAAGGTCGATTTCCGCAATGTCAAAAACGAAAACGGCGAGTGGGAAAAACGCCCCTTCTATACCATCGAAGATTCTCTCCCCTACGGACACGGCGAAAAATCCGTCTATATGATCAGCGGTTTCATCCGCCTCACCCGCGAGGAAGCTATCGCCATCAACTGGCATATGGGCGGTTTCGATAAAAGAGTCCAGGGCGGCGATTACGCCATGAGCGACGCCTTCTATAAATATCCCAACGCCCTCCTCTTCCATATCGCCGATACCCAAGCCACCTATCTCGACGAAATCCAACCCCCCAAAAAATAGCCTACTTTTCTTTACGGGAAGAAAAGTAGGCAAAAGAACCCGATTATTATTTGGTTTATTCTATCCTATAAGTTTAACGGCTTGTTCGGCGTTTTCGCCTTAACAGGTCATTTTTCTTTACGAGAAGAAAAGTAGGCAAAAGAACCTGACTGTTTTAGAGTTCTTTCTATCCTATAAGTTTAACGGCTTTTT
>CAMNIW010000172.1 GCA_946540675.1 uncultured Clostridia bacterium
TCTTTCCGTCGTGGAAGCTCTTTACGCCGCCGGTTATCATCACGGAGTAAAGGTAGATATAAAGTGGGTGGAAGCCGAAGCCGTCGACGGCGAAACCGCCGCGGAGATATTCGCTGACGTAAGCGGAATAATAGTTCCCGGGGGATTCGGCACCCGCGGAGTGGAAGGTATGATAGCGAGCGCAAGATACGCGCGCGAAAAAGGCGTTCCCTACTTCGGGATATGTCTCGGAATGCAGGTCGCCTGCATAGAGTTCGCAAGAGACGTTTGCGGAATAACGGGCGCGACTTCGGGTGAGATAGACGGTAAGGCGAAAGACAGGATAATAGACCTTATGCCCGAGCAGAGCGCGGTAATGAAAAAGGGCGGAACTATGCGGCTCGGCGCGTACCCGTGCAGGATAAAGAGCGGCACGATAATGTCGGCCGCGTACGGGGAAGAGATCGTTTACGAGCGGCACAGACACAGATACGAATTCAACAACGCCTACCGCGGCGTTATGGAGAAAAACGGACTTATAATATCGGGCGTTTCGCCCGACGGCTATATAGCGGAAACGGTGGAAATCGGATCGGGATTTTTCATCGGAGTACAGTTCCACCCCGAATTCAAGTCGCGTCCCGACAGGGCGCACCCGCTTTTCAAGGCGTTTATCGGGGCGGGCAAGGAATATTTCAGCAAAGGAGAAAACAAAAATGGACGGGTTTGACTTTACCGAGAGATTTGCGGAAAACGTCTTTACCGACGAAGAGATGAAAAAAAGACTTCCTGAAGACGTCTACGCCGCTTACGAGAAATGCCTTTTAAGCGACGAACCTTTGGGACTTGCGGTCGCCGACGAGATAGCCAAGGCGATGATGGACTGGGCGGTCGAAAAGGGCGCGACGCATTATACTCACTGGTTTCAGCCGATGACGGGCGTTACCGCCGAGAAGCACGACAGTTTTTTGGAGCCGTGCGGCGGCGGAGCGATACTTAAATTCAGCGGCAAAGCGCTCGTAAAAGGCGAACCCGACGCGTCGAGTTTTCCCAACGGCGGACTTCGCGCCACATTCGAAGCGCGCGGCTACACCGCGTGGGATCCGTCGTCCAAGGCGTTCGTTATGGACGGTTCTCTCTATATACCGACCGTATTTTGTTCTTACGGCGGAGAGTCGCTCGACAAAAAGACTCCGCTTATAAAGAGCGTCGACGCGATAGGTAGGCAGGCGCTCCGTATTTTAAGGCTGTTCGGCAACGAAAACGTCAGGAAGGTGTATTCGACGGTCGGCGCGGAACAGGAATATTTTCTCGTAGATAAACAAGTATACGAAAAAAGGCTCGATCTCGCGACTTGCGGCAGGACGCTTTTCGGAGCGAAACCGCCCAAGGGGCAGGAACTCGAAGACCACTATTTCGGCAAGATAAAATCGCGTGTATGGAAGTATATGGCGGATCTCGATTCGCAACTCTGGAAACTCGGCGTTTACGCCAAGACCAAGCATAACGAAGTCGCTCCCGCCCAGCACGAACTCGCTTCGGTGTACACGACTACCGTTCAGGCGGTGGATCACAATCAGATAACGATGTCGGTGATGAAGTCGGTCGCCAACAAACACGGAATGGTCGCTCTTCTTCACGAAAAACCCTTCGACGGGGTAAACGGCAGCGGCAAACACAACAACTGGTCGCTCTCGACCGATACGGGCGTAAACCTTCTGGAACCCGGCGACACCCCCGCGGAAAACGCTCAGTTTCTCGTGTTCCTTACCGCGGTGATCGCCGCGGTGGACGACTATCAGGATCTTTTGAGAATTTCGGTCGCGTCGGCCGGCAACGATCACAGGCTCGGAGCCAACGAAGCGCCGCCGGCAATAGTTTCGATGTTCGTCGGGGAAGAACTCGACGACGTGCTCAAAGCCATAGAAAACGGCACGGCGTATAAGGGCAGGGAAGTCGGCGCGCTCAATATAGGCTCGGCGATACTCCCCAAACTCCCCAAGGACAAGACGGACAGAAACAGGACTTCGCCTTTCGCCTTTACGGGCAACAAATTCGAATTCAGGATGGTCGGATCCGATATGTCGGTAGCCGACGCCAACACGGTAATAAACACCGCGGTAGCCGACGAACTCGAAAAGATCGCCGACGAACTCGAAAAGAGCAAGGACTTCAAGACCGATCTCAACGCCGTGGTAAGGCGGCTCGTGACCGAGCATAAGAGAATAATTTTCAACGGCAACAACTATTCGGAAGAGTGGGTCGCGGAAGCGGGCAAAAGGGGGCTTCTCAATCTCGCTACGGCGGTGGACGCGTTCCCTTATCTCGTGAGAAAAAAGAACGTGGAACTTTTCCGCCGTCAGGGGATATTTACCGAAGCCGAACTCGGCAGCAGGTGCGAGATACATTTCGAAAACTACACAAAGATCGTGGATATAGAAGCCAAGACGATGTTGCAGATAGCAAAGCGGGAGATCGTTCCCGCCGTCGTGGCGTTTGAAAAGGATCTCGCAAAGGAAGCCTATCTCAAACTCAATCTCGGCGTTTCGCAAAAGATATGTTTTGAAAACGACCTTTTGAAAAAGGTGTCCGAACTCGGCAAAAAACTTTACGACGCGGCCGAAAAACTCGAAAAAGATCTCAAAAATCCGGTCGTCGGCGAAGAGTACGAAATGGCGGTTTACAGAAAAGACGTGATAATCGCGGATATGAAGGAAGTCAGAAAGTACGCCGACGGACTTGAAGAGATCGTCGGCAAAGACTACTGGCCGTTCCCGACGTATGCAGAGATACTTAACAGCGTAATGTATTGACGGGGGAAAACACCGTGCGTAAAATAGACACTTGCGAAATCGAAAACGCCGTATACCGTCTTGCGAGAAAGGCGGGCGTTACGCTTACCGCGTCTTGCGTAAAAGCGCTCGAAAAAGCCGAACGCGAAGAAACGGGCGCGGCGAGCGCGTTTTCGCTTAAAACCATACTGAAAAACAAGGATATAGCGGCGGCGGAAGAAATGCCCGTTTGTCAGGATACGGGCATGGCGGTCGTTATGCTCGACATAGGGCAGGAAGTCTTTCTGGAAGGTAAATTTTTGTCCGACGCGATAAACGACGGAGTGAGAAGGGCGTATAAGGACGGATATTTCAGGAAGTCCGTTTGCGATCCGCTTTCGAGAGTGAACACCGCGGACAACACGCCCGCCGTGATACATACCGATATCGTCGTCGGGGATAAGGTAAAAATAACCTTTATGCCCAAGGGCTTCGGCAGCGAGAATATGAGCAAACTCTATATGCTCACCCCGTCTAAGGGGATCGAAGGCGTCATAGACAGTATCGTGGAGACGGTAAAAGTCGCGGGGTCGCGCCCGTGTCCGCCCGTATACGTAGGGGTGGGGATCGGCGGAACGTTCGACGCGTCGGCTTATCTCGC
>CAMNIW010000173.1 GCA_946540675.1 uncultured Clostridia bacterium
AACTCGCCGGATATATGACGTATACCATCTCTATCGTCTTGAACAATTGATAGACCGTAGAAAGGTAAATAAGCCTGAAAACCAAAGTCCCCGCAAGCGTTATTATCATTGCGAGAGCCGAGTGTCCCACTCCCCTTATCGCATTGCTTAAAACGTCCATTATTCCGCAAAGGAAATACGGTATTCCGACAATAACCAATCTTATCATTACGTAGTCGACAACCGCGGGATCCTTGCTCATCATACCGCCGAACACCCTGCCGAGAGATACTATCACCGTCGACATTATCATACCGACGACGCTTACGAACAATACGGACGTCAAAACGATTTTTCTTATACGTTTAATGTTTCCCGCACCGTAGTTTTGGCTTACAAAGGCAAGCGCGGTAAGCTCAATACCGTACATCGCCTGATAAATTATCCCGTCGAGTTGACCCGCTATCCCGTTTCCCGCAACGGCGTTTACGCCGTAAAGATTTATTTCGGTCTGTATAAACACGTTTGATATGGAAAACAGGCAACCTTGTATTCCTGCGGGTATACCTATACGGAACATTTCAAAGAGTTCTTTCGGATATATCCTGAAGTATCCAATCCCGAACTTACTGTATCCGTCGTTTTTTATAAGCGTAATAACGCAAAGAATCGCGGCGACAAGTTGGGAAAGCACTGTCGCAATTCCCACACCCTTCACGCCGTTTCCTATAACGACGACGAAAAACAAATTAAGCAAAACGTTTGCGACCCCCGCAACGACAAGAAAAATAAGCGGTCTTACCGTATCTCCGACCGCTCTCAATATCGCCGCCGCAAAGTTATAAAGCATCATTACAGGCATACCCAAGAAGTATATCTGTAAATACTCTACCGCGAGATCTATTACTTCCGGATCGCTCTTCATCCACTGTAAAAACGTCCTTGCTCCGAAAAATCCTATAACCAGCAAAACGGCACCGAGCAAAACGCTTACAACGATTGACGTACCTACCGTCCTATGCGCTTTTTCGGGATTGTTTTCGCCGACGCATCTTGCGATAAGGACGTTTGCCCCGACGGAAACACCGACGAATAAACTGACGATAAGGCCTATCAGCGCTCCGTTTGAACTTACCGCGGCGACCGAACTGTCGCCGTCGAAAATACCGAGAACCGCAACGTCCGCCGCGTTGAATAAAAGTTGCAGGACGTTTGTTATAATAAGCGGGAACGCGTAAATCGCCATTTTACGAAATATCGCGCCCTCGCACATATTCATTTCCTTATTTATCATTTTGTAAAAACTATTTTGCTATTAAATCAATTAACCTGCCTAATTCCCGCTCGAATTTCACGCCGTACCAATGCGAAGGGTCGGAATACGTGCTCTCAATGCACATTACCGTATAATCCGCCGCGATTTTTGCCGCTTCAAAAGGAGTCTTCCCGTTCATGAGCGCGCCCGTAAATGAAGATGCGTAAATATCTCCCGTTCCGTGGTAACTCTTAGGTATTTTTTTATGCTTATAATACTGCTTTTCCCCGTCTTTATACACAACGACGCCCGTCGAAACTTCGTCGTAACCGACGCCGGTAAGAACCACTTCCTTCGCGCCCGCAGCCGTCAGTTTTTTAAGCAGTTCGTCCACATACTCTTCGTCGTATTTTTCTTTATATTCGGTGTCGGTAAGCAGACAGGCTTCAGTAATATTCGGCAAAACAATATCCGAAAAAACAAGCAAAGAACGCATTTGTTCGACGTATTCCATATTGAAATTAGAATACAGTTTTCCGTTGTCCGCCATAACGGGATCGAGTATAAATTCAGCGCCGTCGTTTAAAAGCGTGCGGCAAACTTCCTTTACGTACCCGATTTGCTCAACGCTGCCGAGATAACCGGTATATAAAGCGTCGAAAGAAACGTTTTCAATCTTCCAACGCTTGATTATTGCGGGCATTTCGTCTGTCAGATCCTTGAAAGTAAAACCACTGAATCCCTTTGCCGTATGATTCGACAAAACCGCGGACGGCAATATACACGTCTCCACTCCGCAAGCGGATATGATGGGAAGCGCAACGGTAAGCGAACATTGCCCGACGCACGATATATCCTGTATGGTAATTATTCTTTTATTATTCATATTCATATTCCTTTTAACGTTCAAATTTATGATATGTTATTATAGCGTGCGGAGACCCCGATGTCAAACAAAAACCTTATAAAAATATACACAATCCAACAACCGCTACTCCGAGAATTATACGATATATTCCGAACGGCTTGAAGTCGTGCTTTTTAACGAAATTCATAAGGAATTTTATCGTCGCTAACGACACCGCGAAAGCGACGGCCATTCCGAGAAGCATTGCGGATATTTCGGGCATTCCGAAAGCGTTTCCGTTTACGAGATATTTAACGATCTTATATCCGCTCGCCCCGACCATTGTGGGAACGGCAAGGAAAAACGTAAATTCGGCGGCGGCAGGTCTGGCGACCCCTATTATCAAAGCCCCTATTATAGTTATACCGGATCTCGACGTGCCGGGAACTGCCGCAAGTATTTGGAAACAGCCTATAAAAAACGCGGTTTTATAGTCTATATCGTCGACGGCTGTTATTTTCGGTTGACGCTTTGCGTTTACCGTTTCGACGACAATAAATGCAATGCCGTAGATTATCAACATCGAAGCGACTATTACGATCATTGCCGTTTTATTTTCTATCGTGTCGAATATCTTATCCGCAACGACAGCCACGACCGCGGGAATACAGGCTATGACGACTTTTAACCACGTCCGCAAAACGCCGCGATCCGCATATATTTTCCTTATCGGTTCGGCGCCGTTTTCACCGCCTACGGTTTTTCGTTTGATCGGCCATAATTTATTTATAAACAAAACGATTACGGCAAGTATCGCGCCGAGTTGAATTACGTATTCGAAAACTTCGACAAAGGCGTCCGACAGACCGAGCGGAAAGAAATGATTGAAAATCATCATATGTCCTGTGCTCGATACGGGAAGCCATTCCGTAATCCCTTCGATTATCCCGATAAATACTATTTTCAGCACTTCGATAAAATCCATATAATACCGCCTTACAATAAAGGGGCCGCCGTAAGGCAACCCCTTTAACCGTTATTATTGTTGCTCAATTTTTTCGAGAAGTTTAAGGTCTATGCCCTTTTCGCCTATTTTAATTATCTCTACCTTTACGGTATCGCCTATCGCAAGTACTTCATCTACCGAATTGATCCTTTTTTCGCTCATCTTGGAAATATGGATCATACCGTCTTTTCCGGGCGCGAGTTCGCAGAACGCTCCGACTTTGGGAAGAATTCTTACAACCGTCGAAATAAACATATCTACGACTTCGGGATCGCGGGCAATCGCCATAACCATGGCTTTTGCCTTTTC
>CAMNIW010000174.1 GCA_946540675.1 uncultured Clostridia bacterium
GCGATCGACGGAACGTCCATCTTCACAAGCCGCACTTGTATCCTGTCCAGCATGGTGGCGAATTCATAATACCCTATAGGCGCGGACAAAAAATCCATCGCGTCCACCAAGGAACCTTTCAAAGTAAACCGCTTGTTCGACGAAATAAAAATAAGCGGCATTTCCCTGTTCTCTTCACGAAGCTTCAACGCAACGTCCGTTCCGCCTTCGTCTTGAAATTCCGCGTCCATGATGACGAAATCGAACTTTTGCTCCTTCGCAAGGAACGACGAGCCTTTTAAAAATACTTGCGGCTCGATCTCAATGCCTTTCTCCGCTTGATACCGCTCCAAGTACTCTTTGAGCGAAGCGACGATCTCATGCTTCTCTTCGCATATCGCAACTTTCAACATTTCAGACCTCTTCATGTTATTTATTATAAATTATATTACCAAAACCTAAACCCAAAGTCAACGAAATCCCACATAACCGCCCCTTCCAACCGCCTATCCTGCGCTCTCCGCGCCCGCTGTGCTACAAAAAGATAGAACGCCGAAAAACTTCGACGCCCTATCCTTTTAAGGGGGAAAATTATGTTGTTGTATAATTACAACCTTATTCAGCCGCCTCGTCGTTATTCGACTCGGCTTGTTTCGGTTCGTCGTTTTGCGCCGTTCCATTCTTGTCGTTGTTCTTTTTCTTTTTCAAAAGGAACAAGATCAAGAAGATGAGACCGCCTACAAAAACAACACTTCCCACGACGATACCCGCAATCACGCCGCCCGACATCGCCACTTCGATCTTGGCTTTGCCGTCGGGCTATACTGCTTTTTTGCGTGCCGCTATGGCACAATACAACTATTCACTGTGTATTCTAACAAACGCATTGCAACAAAAGCGCAACAAAAAAAGCGGCAAACAAAAATTGCCGCTTTTTTGAGAGTGAAGAGTGGATATATCGTTTTCAATCGACGTCAAACACCGCCCACGGATATTGCGACATATATTCGCCGCGGTAGCTTCGCACGGCGTCGGGATCGTTGTTTTTATACTCGTAAGCGTCGCAGTCTATCTTACTCACGTCTATATAGCACTCGTTTCGGCGTTTAACGAACACGTCGTCCGCGCCGACTGCTTTCAAGGTTGATTTTATATCGCCGACAAGGTTTCTGCAATAGGCTTTTCTGTCTTCGTCTTCCCACAAAACGGCGTTGATCTCATTCAAACTTACCGCCGCGCCCTCTCTGTCCACGAGGTAGGCGAAGAGTTCTTTCGATTTGGTTCGAGCGAACTTTATCGGTGCGCCGTTTGAAAACACCTCGAAGTTCCCGAAGCACTTGACTTGAATTTTTTTGCTTGTTTTCAATAAAACGGGGCGGCTTAGCGCGTTTATTTCTTCTTTGAGCTTATCCGCGCTCACGGGTTTGGTCACGTAACCCGAAGCATGAATTTTGTAAGCGTCGATGGCGTACTCGGTATAAGCGGTCACGAAAACGATACCTATGGACGGATTCTTTTGTTTCAATTTTTTTGCGAGCGCGATACCGTTTATCACCGGCATTTCTATATCGAGAAAAGCCAAGTCGAGCTTGACGTTTTCGGTTTCTTTCAACGCGAGAGCGGGATTGGTATAGCGCATGATCTCGCTTTCGGGCAAAACGGTTTTTACTGCGTTTTCCAATCGAATAAGTTGTAATTCTTCATCGTCGGCAAGTAATATTTTCATCTTTTTCCCCCTTTATAAAAAATCACCGTCACGGAAGTACCTTCCCCAACCTTGCTTTTGGCTATAACGTCCCCTTTGCACATCTTGTTGATACGGAAGCGAATATTATTCAAACCGAAATGCGTATTATCGCTGAAATCGACTTCTTTCATATCGAACCCGACGCCGTCGTCGATGACTTCCACGACAAACGCGTCTTCTCTTTCTTCGGTTCGCACGGTGACCGTTCCGCCCTCTATTTTTTTCAATATCCCGTGTTTTATCGCGTTTTCCACAAGGGGTTGAATGGAGAGCGTGGGAACGTAAAAATCGGTCGCAGGAGTATCGTAGACGACGTTGACTCTCTCTCCGAAGCGCATTTTTTCCAAAGAGACGTACGTTTCGACGTGTTTCAGCTCGTCCTCGAAAGAAATGAGTTTGGTTTCGGTCAGCGACGAAAGGTTATGTCTTAAGTATTCCGTAAAGTCGTCGAGGGCTTTTTGCGCCTTGGGCGGATCGATGGTCGTCAATGTGGAAATGGCGGACAAAGAGTTATAAATAAAGTGCGGCTGTATCTGGCTGAGCATAATTTTGATTTGCGCGTCCTTGTTCTTTTCCTCTTCTTTGGCAAGGTCGATATTCTTTTGCACGTTGACGAAGAAGAAAAGCACTTCGATCGCAATAATGATGGACGCGTACGCGATCGCGTACCCCTTAAAAATGTTTTGAAGAACGATCGCCGCAAGCGGTAGGAAGCAATACAAAGCGAAAGCGGTTTTTTCGCGCAAGTTCAGTTTTTTATTCGTCACGGTGACGAAAAAGACGACCGCAAACATAACGAACTGGTATCCTTGCGATAAAATCATGGTTTTGCTTCGCAAATAAACGCCGTTTTCGGCGGTAAAGAATATCCCGGTAAACGCGTTTACAACGTCGAGCGCGACGAAAACGGAAAACAACGTCCAATTGATAACGCTCAGCGGTTTTTTCGCCTTTTTCGGGATCTCCACATACTTTTTCATGTATTTATATAACATAAAGACTTCAGTGTTGTTCAATATATAAAAGACGGTATAAAAAGCGATAACAAAGGCGTTGCTCGTATAGACCGTTTTGATAAGCGTAAACGCCAAATAGACGGCAAAATGCGCGACCGTCAGCGCGAAAAAGTCGAGCAAGGCTTTTTCGTCCTTTCTCTTGTTCCTCTTTAACGACAAATTGACGATATGTATGGTGAGGATCAGTATTCCCATAATACAAACGGTCGCGTTAAAAATGCTGTTCTTCTCCATGTTTTTCCTCTTCCAAAAGTCGAACGGGATCCTATCCGAAAAAAACCGTCCCGACTGATACGGATATAGTATAGCATATTTATACGAATTATTCAATATCGTACCGTTTGTTCTTCCTTCCGTTCAAAAAACGCAAAAACACGTTCCTTTTAAAACGCTTCAAAACGCCGAACGTATCCTCAAAAAAAGAGATAGGACGCCGAAAATCTTCGACGTCCTATCCTTTTAAGGGGGAAAATTATGTTGTTGTATAATTACAACCTTATTTAGTTGCCGCGTCACCTTTTTGCGCGGCTTTGCTGCCCTTTATGCCGTCCGAAAAGCGTTTTCGCTTTTCTTTTTCGGCGCGTCAGCAACGTTTGACCGTTCC
>CAMNIW010000175.1 GCA_946540675.1 uncultured Clostridia bacterium
GAAAAATTTCCGCCGAAATATCCGATAAGATCGCCGATAAACGCTATCACAAAGCCCGTTCCGCCACCGACTAAAACGCCTGTAACCACCGACACGGCTATTGTCAGCGAAAACTGAACCGAGACGAACTTCCATTCAAGCAGTAAATTGCATATTACGCTTAAAGCCGTCATTACGGCAATGTAAGTTACTCTTCTCGCCGCGTTAAGATTCCTGATAAACGGCGAAACGAGAAAATTCCTGATAACCGACATAAAAAAACCTCCCCGCAAAGCAGAGAGATCCAAATTGAAAAACCGAAAATTCAATTTTTTGCATTGGATGCGCCAAAAAACCGCAAGATCGACAGATAGATTTATCGCTCTTTTCGTCCGTATTCAACATCCCGTTATACGGCACTTAACGCTTTTTGAACTACTTTGCTTTATAAATATATTATGCCTTTAATCACGTTTTGTCAACGCTTTTCGGTATAAAAATCAAAAAACTTTACATACTTACCTTATGATAATAATTTTTATACGCGCGGTGGCAACTTTTATTACTCTGCTTGTCGTCATGCGGCTTATGGGCAAACGGCAAATAGGCGAAATGCAACCGTTCGAGTTCGTTTTGACTCTGCTTATTGCCGATCTTGCGTGTATACCTATGTCGGATATATCCGTACCGCTTATCTACGGCATCGCGGCAATATCGGCTGTTTTTATCCTTCATCAACTACTTTCTATACTTGAACAGTCGAGCCAGTTTTCCAAGCGCATAATAAGCGGAAAACCGTCGCTCGTAATAACGAAAGACGGGATAAACTTTCAAGAATTAAGAAACAACAATCTCGACTTAGAAGACCTTATCGAGTCTATGCGCGCGGGCGGATATTACTCTCTCGACGATTTGGATTATGCCATATTCGAATCTAACGGGAAATTGTCCGCAAAAGAAAAAGCCGATTACGCCGATAAAAAACCTTCGCTTCCGTTACTCGTTATCAGCGAAGGTAAAATCATCCACGAAAATGCGGATAACGTCGGTCTATCGGTAGAAGAGATAAAAGAAATCGTCCGGAAACACGGCGCAAAAAACATTAAACACGTAGGAGTAATGACGATAGACGAAAACGGAAAAGTCTATTTTCAAACCGAAAAATCCCGTTATGAAACGTTTACAGTCGATATTAAAAGGGGTACTCAATGGCAAAATCTTTAATTTCCGTAATAATTGTCGCCGCCTTGTTTACGGCAGGCGCGATTTTCGAACAAGTTTATCTCAAACGCACCTTTTCCGATCTGAAAACGCATTTTACGTCTATTTACGAAAAACTCGAAGACGAAACCGCAACAGAAGAAGACGCCGAAAAAATACAGGATTACTGGATCTCGAAAAAGCGAACTCTTCACTCTTTTATATCGCACAACGACCTTAAAGAATTCGATTTATGGATAGCGGAAGCCGTTGCTTACGTAAAACTGAACGACTACAAAGAAGCCAAGACGAAAATCGAAGTCGCGATCGAACTGACCGAACAAATACCGATGGGGTATTTACCGAGATTTGAAAATATATTTTGAAAAAAGCGCGTTTGCCGCAAGGCAAACGCGCCGATATTTTATTTTTTCCCGAAGAGTTTTTTCATAAACGAAGGCAACTCTTTTTTCTTGGGTTGAGTTTTTTCTTCCTGACGGTTTATTTCGCGCATGTCGTCGTCTTCCGTCATAAACTCGTCTTCTATCTCGTACCTGATATCTCTGCCGCTCGGAATCCGTCCGCCGTAAGACTGCGGTCGGGGTTGTTGCGGTATAGACTGCTGCGCATAAACTTGCTGATTAGCCTGCCTTTGCGGCTCGTCCTGTTTGTATTCGGGCGCGGATTGCTCCTGTTGCTGCTTGCTTTCGCTTTGAGTCATAAGATTTACGAAATTCTTTCTCAGCGACGAAGAATCGTCTTCGGCTTCTTTTTGCGTAAATCCCGTGGCAATGACCGTTATTTCTATTTCTTCTTTCAATTCGTCGGGTTTTATGTTTGCTCCGAATATTATGTTAGCGGAGTCGTCGACTATTCCCTGAACGAGATGAGCCGCTTCGTAAACCTGTCCGAGCGTAAGATCCTTTCCGCCCGTAATATTAAGAATAAGTCCGCGCGCGCCTTCGATAGTCGTTTCGAGCAACGGGCTTGAAACCGCTTTTCTTACGGCTTCTATAACCCTGTTTTCGCCTTTTGCTCTGCCTATACCCATGTGGGCAAGTCCCTGTCCTTCTATTATGGTCCTTACGTCTGCGAAATCGAGATTTATGAGTGCGGGATTAGAGATAAGGTCCGCTATCGCGCATATGCCCTGACGGAGATTATCGTCCGCAATTTTAAGGGCGTCAAGCATTGAAATTTCGCTCGGCAAAAACGCTTCTATCAATTTATCGTTGGGAATAATTACGATCGTATCGACGTATTTTGAAAGGTTTGCGATACCTTTCGCCGCGTTTTCTTCCCTTCTTCTTCCTTCAAAAGAGAAAGGTTTGGTGACGACGGCGACCGTAATACAACCTTTTTCCTTGGCAACGCGCGCAATAACAGGCGCGGCGCCGGTTCCTGTTCCGCCGCCCATACCCGCTGCTATAAACAAAAGGTCCACGCCGTCGACAAGGTCTTCGATCATTGAGATGCTCTCTTCGGCGGCGCTTTCTCCGATAGACGGATCGGAACCCGCGCCGAGCCCTTTGGTAAGGGTTTCACCGATTGCGAACCTGTTTTCGGGAGCGACTTTTGAAAGCATCAGAGCCTGCTTGTCCGTATTGACCGCCGCAAAATTAGCGCTCGTTATATTGAGATCTATCATTCGGTTTACCGCATTGCTTCCCGCTCCGCCTACACCGACGACCATTATTTTACAAATATTTATTCCGTTATCTATCATCTTAATTTCCTCTGTTAAAAAATAGAAATTTTGCTTTTTGCTTTGCCATATCGGTCAAAGCATAATCAAGTAAACTTATCGAAGGAGCGTCTCCGGCCTTGTTATACTTCGGTACGTTGTGCTTAAGCATATCGATGTGGACGCCCAATCTTGCGGAAACGTATTCGTCCGCGCCCCTTATATAAGAGATTCCGCCGCCCGTCATATACAGTTTTATCGTCGATTTGACTTTTGAAGAATTGTCGGAAACGAATTTATCGGTAAGTTCCGCCAAAGTATTCAGACAATTTATTGCTTCCGCATTTACTTCTTCCGTCGGAAACTCTTTTATTCCCGAATCGGTTTCTATTCTGTATACCGAATTCCCCGTTTGAGAAAATCCGAGATTGACCGACCTTTTAAGCGTTTCG
>CAMNIW010000176.1 GCA_946540675.1 uncultured Clostridia bacterium
AAGAAGGACTTTTCGATTAAAATAAAAAATTTTCGGGAAAACTATTGAAATTTTACGAAAAAAGGTATACAATATACGTAATAAAGGCGGAGGTGCTGTTTATGAAACTCATTTGCGGACCGAAAGGTTTCGGAAAGACTAAAATTATAATGGGCGATCTCAACGAGATCGCAAAGACTGCTAAGGGCAACGTTGTTTTCATAGCCGACAAGGCTGTAAGTTCCGTAGGGATAGATTTCAGCGTCAGATGCATATATACCGAAGAGTACGGAATATCTGACGTAGCGACGTTTGAAGGTTTCGTCAAGGGACTTATGGCGGGCAATCGCGACATCGAATATTTGTTTATCGACGGACTTCTCCGCATAGTCAATAAACCGCTTTCCGAGATCGCGGACGTATTTGCAACGCTTAAACAACTTGAAGAGAGTACGGGCGTCAACGTTGAGTTTACCGTAAGTTGCGCTATCGAAAATCTTCCCGAATACGTAAAAGAGTATTTATAAGAAAATAAAAACACGACAGAAGCGTTCCTTTTTCGGGAACGCTTTTGTTTTTGGGATTTTTTGCGCGAAATTTTCCGTGAAAATGTTGTGTAAGGGGTTGCTTTGCGCTATTATGTTTGACAAAAAGTTTTTAATGTAGTAATATATACAACAAGGTAATAAATTATCTTGGATAATTTTACTTATAAGGCGGAGAGTAAATGTTCGGTTACGTAAAGCCCGACAATCCCTATCTCTATATGAAAGACGATACTTTATACAGGGCGCTCTATTGCGGAGTGTGCAAGAGTATCGGTAAAAATTGCGGACAGCGCGCAAGGTTCGGTTTAACGTACGATATAGCGTGTTTTTCGGCTCTCGTCCACAATCTTGCGGGCGAAGACGTCGAGATAAAGAAGAGCAGGTGCATAGCGCACGCCGTCGTTCCGCGCCCCATGGCTAAAAGAGACAGGCTTACCGATATATGCGCGCATATCAACGTCGCGCTTGCCTACTACAAGATAAAGGACGACATAGCGGACGGCGACGGCGGCAGGGTAAAGATACTTTTTTTCCGTAAAGGCAAGAAAAGAACGGACAAAAAATATCCCGAAATATCGCGTATAATCGAAGACCGCTACGGCAGGCTTTCGGCTCTCGAAAAGGAAAAATGTCCGTCCGTCGATATGGTATCGGAGCCGTTTTCGGATATGATGGTCGAACTGTCGCGTTTCGCTCTCGGAGACAAGAAGACCGAAAGTACGGACAAACTGTTTTATTTTCTCGGGAAATGGATATATCTTATCGATGCGCTCGACGATTACGAGAAGGACGTAAAGGGTAAGAAATACAATCCGCTGTATTATTCTTACGGCGAACTTCCCACGGTAAAGGAATTGCTCGAAAAGCACGGAAAAGACTTGTCTTTTGCCTTTTCGGACATATTCGCGGGGCTTAAACAGGCGATCGGCGGATGCGAGTTTGCATTTAATCACGACCTTATCGACAACATAATGATTCGCGGGATACCCGCGACTACGCTCAAAATATTGAAAAACGGAGTAAAAGATGAACGATAAATACAAAATTTTCGGACTTGACGAAAACTGTTCGGAAGAAGAGTTGGACGCAAAATACGGAGAACTTAAAGCGAAGTATTCCGAAGACAGGTTTTTGGAAGGCGAAGCGGGCAACGAAGCGGCGAGAAAACTCACCGAAATCGAAACCGCATACGCCGACATAAAGGCGGAACGCGCGGAAAACGCTTCCGCGGGGGCTGACAACAGCGGGCTTTTCGCCGAGATAGAAAAAGACATTTCCGACGGAAAACTCAACGAGGCTCAGCAAAAACTCGACTCTTTCAACGACAGATCCGCGGAGTGGCACTATTTGCAGGCGGCGGTGTTCTATAAGAAGAATTGGAACAACGAAAGCAAGAAACAACTCGAAATCGCCATGCAAATGGACGAAGGAAACGAAAAATACAAGACCGCTTACGACAAACTCGTCAAGAAGATAGAATCCGACTCCGACAAGCGGTTCAGCAGTTACACCACGGGCGACGAGAGCAAGGTATACGAGACGGAAGACAGGCAGATGGGCGGCAACGGCTGTCTGGAGTGGTGTTGCCAAATGGCTCTTTGCAATATGCTTTTGAACTGTTGTTGCAATTGCAGGTGAAATGAAGAACTCTAAACTCATAGCGCTGTCGGCTGTTTCTACGGCGCTCGCGCTGATTTTTTTGACTTTGGGAGTGTTTCTCGACGTGTTCGATCTGTCGGGGCTTTTTATGGCGAGTATGTGCGTAATGCTTCCGCTCGGCAAAAAGAGCGTGAAAGCGGGTTTTTTCACCTATCTCGCCACGGCTATCCTGTGCTTGATATTTTTCGTCGGGATAAAATACGAGATAGTTCTCGGGTACGCGCTTTTTTGCGGCGTTCACCCGATAATAAATTATATTTTCAGACAAAAGAAGTTCAACGTAGTGCTCGGCGGCGCGATAAAGACGGTTTGGTTCGTGGGCGTACTTTTGCTTTTGTACACCGTAAGCAAGAACTTTTTATTCAGTCAAAGCATTCTCGACAACGAGATATTTCAGAGATTTGCGTATTTGATTCTGACGGTGCTCGGCGGCGCGGTATTCCTGATATACGATTTTATTATGTTCAGGTTTCAGCGCGCGGTCGATTTGATCGTCGTAAAGTTAAAACTGTAAGTGTAAGGGACGGAATAATGGAGAAAAACGAGGAACGGATCGGGCTTGTTGAAAAACTCGGCTCGAACGGCGAGGGGATAATCAGGGACGACGGATATACCGTATTCGTTCCTTACGTATTGCCGCAGGAAAAAATAAGATACAGGGTGCTTAAAGTAAAAGACAAGATAGCGTTCGGCAAGGTTACGGAGATATGCGCACCCGCGGAAGAGAGAGTTCGTCCCAAGTGCAAAGTCTACGAGAAGTGCGGCGGCTGTCAATTACAGCATCTCAAATACAAACTTCAGCTCAAACTCAAAAGCAAGATAGTAAAAGACTGTTTTTCCAAGATAGCGTTTATCAACGTTTCGGTGCCGCTCGCCATGCGCAGCGATCTCGAATACGGGTACAGAAACAAACTTCAACTTCCCGTAAGAGAAGACAGTTTCGGTTTTTCGGTCGGATTTTTCGCGCAGAACAGTCACAGGGTCATACCGATAGACAATTGTCCCATACAACCCGAGTGGTGTACGCGGGTAATAACTTCGGTAAAGAATTATCTCAGGCAAAACAATATTTCGGTTTACAGCGACAGGACGGGAACGGGACTTGTAAAACACGTCGTCGTAAGGG
>CAMNIW010000177.1 GCA_946540675.1 uncultured Clostridia bacterium
AAGGTCATCTGGGTAAGGTCGTTGGTTCCGAAGCAGAAGAATTCGGCTTCTTTGGCGATCTCGTCGGCGGTAAGAGCCGCTCTCGGTATCTCTATCATCGTGCCGACTTCGTATTTGAGTTCGACGCCCGCTTCTTTGATTACCGCGTCGGCGGTCTCGACGACCGTCTTCTTGCAGTAAGCGAGTTCTTTGACTTCGCCTACGAGCGGGATCATTATTTCGGGAACGACTTTCCAGGAAGGATGACGTTTCTGAACCGCGATAGCCGCCTTGATAACGGCTTTGGTCTGCATTACCGCGATTTCGGGATAGGTTACCGCCAGACGGCATCCGCGATGTCCCATCATCGGGTTGAATTCGTGAAGGGCGTCGCAGATCTGCTTTATCTCGGCAACGCTCTTGCCCTGCGCTTCCGCAAGAGCCTTGATGTCGGCTTCTTCGGTGGGTACGAATTCGTGAAGCGGCGGATCAAGGAATCTTATGGTAACGGGTTGTCCGTCGAGCGCTTCGAAAAGTCCTTCGAAGTCCGCTTGCTGCATCGGCTCTATCTTGGAAAGAGCCTTTTCTCTTTCTTCTACCGTTTCGGAGCAGATCATCTCGCGGAACTTGTCTATTCTGCCCGGCCCGAAGAACATATGCTCGGTACGGCAAAGTCCTATGCCCTGCGCTCCGAGTTCAGCCGCTCTCTTGGCGTCCGCGGGGGTATCCGCGTTGGTCCTTACTCCCATAGCCTTATACTTGTCGGCAAGTTTCATTATCCTGCCGAAGTATCCGCTGTTGGGATCCGCGGGAACGGTCTTTATCGCTATATCGTAAATGTTACCGGTCGAACCGTCGAGAGATATCTCGCTTCCTTCGCGGAAGGTCTTTCCGCCGAGCTCGAAATATTTCTCTTCTTCGTGCATCTTTATGTCGCCGCAACCGGACACGCAGCAGGTACCCATACCCCTTGCTACGACCGCCGCGTGCGAAGTCTGACCGCCGCGTACGGTAAGGATACCTTGCGCGTACTTCATACCTTCTATATCTTCGGGGGAAGTTTCAAGTCTTACGAGAATTACTTTCTTGCCCGCTTTGCCCTGCTCGACCGCGTCTTCCGAAGTGAATACGACGGTTCCGGCGGCGGCTCCCGGGGAAGCGGCTATGCCCTTGCCTACGACGTTGGCTTTGTCGGCGGCTTTGAGCGCGGCGTTTTCAAACGTCGGGTGAAGAAGCATATCGAGCGACTTCGCGTCTATCTGGAGAAGGGCTTCTTCTTCGGTTATCATACCTTCGTCGATAAGGTCGCAAGCGATCTTTATAGCGGCGGCGGCGGTACGTTTGCCGTTTCTCGTCTGAAGCATATAGAGTTTGCCCTGCTCGATGGTGAATTCCATATCCTGCATATCTTTGTAATGGTTTTCGAGAGTGTCGCAGACTTTAAGGAACTGATCGTAAACGTCGGGAAGGACTTCCTTCATCTTGGATATCGGCATCGGGGTACGCACGCCGGCGACGACGTCTTCGCCCTGAGCGTTCATAAGGAATTCGCCCATAAGACCCTTTTCGCCGGTGGCGGGGTTGCGCGTGAACGCGACGCCCGTTCCGCAGTCGTCGCCCATATTGCCGAACGCCATCATCTGAACGTTTACCGCGGTACCCCAACTGTACGGGATATCGTGATCCATTCTGTAAACGTTGGCTCTCGGGTTGTCCCAGGAACGGAATACCGCCTTGATCGCGCCGAAGAGTTGTTCCTTCGGGTCGGTCGGGAATTCTTCGCCGAGTTGCTTCTTGTATTCGGCTTTGAACTGATCGGCGAGTTCGTGAAGGTCTTCCGCGGTGAGTTCCACGTCATAGACGACTCCCTTCTTCTCCTTCATATCGTCGATGAGTTTTTCAAAATATTTTTTGCCGACTTCCATAACGACGTCGGAATACATCTGGATAAATCTTCTGTAACAGTCCCACGCCCATCTGGGGTTGTTGGACTTTTTGATAAGGACGTTGACGACGTCTTCGTTAAGACCGAGATTGAGTATGGTGTCCATCATACCGGGCATGGAAGCTCTTGCGCCGGAACGTACGGAAACGAGAAGCGGATTTTCGGTATCTCCGAATTTCTTGCCCGTGATCTCTTCCATCTTGGCGATATATTCCATTATTTCCGCCTGAATGTCGGGGTTGATCTGTCTGCCGTCTTCATAGTACTGCGTGCAGGCTTCGGTAGAGATGGTGAAACCCTGCGGAACGGGAAGACCGATGTTGGTCATCTCGGCAAGGTTTGCGCCCTTGCCGCCGAGAAGTTCGCGCATCTTGGCGTTGCCTTCGGTGAAAAGGTAGACGTACTTTTTCTTTTCCATTAAAAATTCCTCCTGAAAGGTTTATTTGCTTGTTTTTTCTTGGTTTATTTTCAAGTCCGTAGACTATTTTAATATATTTGCATAATTTTTTCAAGTATTTTGAGCCGCCGTAAGCCGAAAAACAATAATTTATATCGCATTTCGGTATTATTTTTTGAAAATAGCCGTTTTACCCGAAACGAGCTTTGTCGTTTTTCCGTCAAAGTCGACGAAAACTTCGGCTTTTCCCGTATACGATACCGAGTAAGTCTCGCCGCTCCTGTCTTTTTCGTAATCGACCGCTATCTCGCAATTTTTTCCGCAAAGCGACGCTTTCACTCTGTTTAATCCGCCGTAAAGCGCGGGACGCACGACGACTTTTTCAAAGGCCGGTTTATAGTCTATCCCCGCGATCCCCGTAAAGAGATATTTTACGACCGAGCCGAACATCGGGTGGTCGTGAGAAGCAAAGCCTTCCCACGATTCCCAAAGAGTGGTCGCGCCGCGGCCGAACATATACCCGAAACTGCCGTACTTATCCGAGCGGAGAAGTCTTGTCGCGACGTCGCCGTAACCGTTTTTGAAAAGATAGTCGAAAAGGACTTCTATTCCCACGATCCCTACGTCAAGACAATTCCTTTCGTCGTATGCGGCGACGGTTTTTTCTATCTCGTCTTTTCCGAGAAGTCCGAGATCGGCAAAGAAGAAGTCCGCACCCTGAACGCCGCGCTGACAGGTCGGCTTTCCCTTGTCGAGATATACCCGTTTTATCGCGTCAAGGCACTTTTCTCTCTCGCCGTCAAAGGCGTATTCCTTGCCGCAAACGCCGCAAAGTTCGCGGTACTTGTCGAGAGCCTTTATAAACAGATAAGTATTGACGAAGGGTTCGGCTATGACCGTCTTCATCGGAGCGCACCAGTCGCCGAGACACCAGCCGCCCTTTCTTTCCCTTACTACAAGACCCGCGGTCTCGCCGTCGCCCGTACAC
>CAMNIW010000178.1 GCA_946540675.1 uncultured Clostridia bacterium
CTTGCTCACCATCGGCGATTATGCGTTTTCCGATATAGAAACGGAGACGTTTACTTTGCCGGCGAGAGTGAAAGAGATCGGCGAAGGGGCGTTTGCTTACGACTATACGCTTACGGAGATCACGCTGATCGGAGAGGAGAACGGGAACAAGCTGACGAACCTTGTCATCGGCGACAGGGCGTTTGAATCGGACGCACTCATCACGAAACTGACGTTACCGAAGAACGTGACGGATATCGGCGCATACGCGTTTTATCGTTGCAACAATCTGGAAGACGTGACGTTCGTTACGGGAGACGAGCCGCTGGATATCGGCGAATACGCTTTCGGCGAAGCGCACTATCTTTACAGCGTGACGTTGCCGTCCAATCTGAGAAGCATGGGCACGGGCGTTTTCGCGCAGAACACGAGATTGAAATACGTCTATTTTGCGGAGACGCAGACGGCGGGAACGGTGGGATTGGAGATCCCCGCTTACGCCTTCGTCGGCGCGACCGTCATGACGGACGTGACCGTTCCCGCCTACGTTACCGCGATCGGAGAGAGAGCGTTCCGAAACACTTCCGTCCGTAGCGTACTGTTTGAAGGAACGGAAGCGGACGACGGGCTTGTGATCGGGAAAGAGGCGTTTGCCGAATTGACGACGTTAAAGGTTATCGATTTGCCGAACAATTTGACGGAGATCGGCGAGGGCGCGTTTGCGTTTTCCGAATTGAGAAGCGTTTCCTTGTCGGACACGGGCAAGGACGTTCGTATCGGAAAAGAGGCGTTCCGCGCGACGCTTTTGAACAGCTTTGAAGGGAACGACCGTATCAAAGAAATAGACGAAGGGGCGTTTGCGGACGTTGAGTCGTTGTTTGAATTCGTTTCGGGGAACGGAGTGACGGAGATCCCGGCGAGAATGTTTGAAAACTGCAATACGCTCGCGAACGTGATACTCGGAACGGAAGTGGTTGCCGTGGGCGACAGAGCGTTTTACGGCACGGCGGTAACGGAGTTCGACGGGGTTAAATTCGAGACGATCGGGAAAAATGCGTTTACCGATTCCGCTTTGGGACAGATACGGATAGAAGCGGAAGAAGACGTGCAAATACACGAGAGCGCGTTTGAAAACGCATCCGATCTGCAATCGTTTATTTTGACGACGCCGAAGAGTTTAAACGTAAACAAATACGCGTTCCGCTCGTGCGGAGCGTTGAAGACCTTGTCCATGACGGCGGAAATTGCCGTGATCGATCCCGGCTTTGCCGTGGACGCGGATCGAGTGGGGAGCGACCTGTTTGAATTGAATGAAACGGGAGAGAACGATTCGTACGAAGTAAGGGACGGCGTGGTGTACACGACAGACGGAAAATCGATCGTTTATTACGCGCCGAGCAAACCCGGTTCGACGTACGAATTGACGGAAGAGGTCGAAAGGATAGAAGATTACGCGTTCTACAACGCAAGCGCGTTGACGGGATTGATCGTGCGCGGCGACGACGTGAAGAAGGAAGAGAATACTTTCTCGGCGAGCAATCGTCAACTCGTGATCTACGTAAACGAAGACAAAACGACGTATTACGCCAACGAATGGGGTATGCAAAATATCGTATCGGGCAAAACGGTGCTCGACGGTATGATCTTGGAAATTCAAAGTTCGGGCGGATACACGTTGAAAGAATACCTCGGCACGGCGGAGCGGATAGAACTCGGCGGCGTGAAAGAGGAGAACGGCGT
The DNA here is from genome assembly GCA_946540675.1 of uncultured Clostridia bacterium. Lineage (GTDB taxonomy): Bacteria > Bacillota > Clostridia > Christensenellales > Borkfalkiaceae > UBA10281. The sequence continues at coordinate 1,720 of CAMNIW010000178.1, forward strand.
GCGGTACGCCGTGACGGAGATTGGGGAAAACGCTTTCCGTAACAATACGTATTTGAAAGAACTCGTCATCGGAAGCGGCGTGAAGACGGTCGGCGGAAACGCCTTCCGCGGTTGCGTCTCGCTGGAAAGAGTGACTGTCGGGGAGAACGTAACGAGCGTAAAGAGTTACGCGTTCTACGGCTGTACTTCTTTGGAAGAAGTCGTGTTCTCGGCGGACGGCAGCTTGTTGAGTATCGGCAACTACGCTTTCGCTTACGATGAGACGCTGCATGAAGTTATCATTCCGGACAGCGTGGAAACGCTCGGAATTTTCGCTTTCTCCGACTGCTCGGGATTGGAAAGACTCGTCGTCGGGAAACGCGTGGAAGAAGTGGGAAACAACGCTTTTGAAAACTGCGCTTCGCTCACGAGCGTCGTCTTCCCCGAATCGGTGAAGAAATTGGGTAGCTACGTGTTCAACGGTTGCGACGACCTCGCTTACCTTGAATTCGACGGCGAAAACGTATGTTCGATCGAAATGAACACCTTCGGCGGTATCGGCTCGGACGTGTTCTTCTTCGTGAAAGACTCCATCGTGGAAAAAGCGTATAAGACGGACGTTTATTGGAGAACGTACGTCAGCAAGATCCTTTCTTCCGAATATAAAGTGAGTGACGCCGGATATGAAAACTACGTTATAAAGAAAGACGGTTCGGCGTATACGCTTGTGGCGTATCTCGGAACGGAAAAGGACGTTACGCTCCTTTCGGACATCGCCTTGAACGGCGAAAGGATCGCTTTGACGAAGATCGGCGAGTACGCCGTGGGTAAATTCGCCGAAAGAGTGACGATCGGGGAAGGATTTGAAACCATCGGCGACAGAGCGTTCTATTATGCGGATAATTTGCAAAAGATCGTCTTCCCGAACAGTTTGAAAACCATCGGCGCGTATGCTTTTGCTTCCGTTTCGAGTTTGACGGAAGTGGAATTCAAAGAGAATTGCAACGTAACGTCGGTGGGCGCGTATGCGTTCTATCGGTGCTATGCGCTCAACGAGATCGTTTTGCCCGAAAGCGTGACGACCATCGGAGATTACGCCTTTGCGGACATCGGATTGAATACGTTTGCTTTTGCGGAACGGGAAAACAAAGCGCCTTCGCTCGCGATCGGTTCGTATGCGTTCAGCGGAAACGGAATATTGAAGAGCATCGTGTTCCGCGCAAAGATCGGTTCGGTCGGAGACGGCGCGTTCGCGTGGTGCGCCAGCCTGGAAAGTTTGTATTTTGATTACGAACCCAAGCGTGGCGAAGGAAATATCGCCCCGACGCTCGGCGAAGCGACGCATATTTTTGAAGATTGCGATAAACTGAATATCGTGTTGCCGAACGTATCGGTACGGGACGATTTCAGGAACCGTTGGAACGAAAAGTACAAAGCGGACATGAACAAGTTCGTGGCGAAAGAACACGTCGTGGGCGAGTTCGTTTACGCCATCATCAGCCAAACGGCGAGAGCGGTGACGGTCATCAACTATCTCGGAACGAGCGACGTGGTGGAATTCGTTGCGGAACCGCAGATCGCGCTTGAAAAATACACCCTTACCC
>CAMNIW010000179.1 GCA_946540675.1 uncultured Clostridia bacterium
CGTGCGACCACCAGGTATAGCCTACGTTAGACGCCGTAGCGGTAAAATACGGTAAAAACTTCAAAGTATCCCAGGTAATTACGGTATCGCCCGAAAATCCCAGCGGATAGCGGTGAGCCCCGACACCGCAATAGCGCGACAAAATGAGCGGTACGCGGTGATTTTGCGCGTTATCGAGATAATGATAATGGTTGAGAGACCACAGCGGGTCTAAACCTGCAACTTCCGATTTAGTACCCTGTTGCCAATCAATCCACCAAAAATCCACGCCGTCTTTTTCCAAAGGTCTATGTAATTCGGAAAAATAGGCGTTTATAAAGTTTTCGTCGGACATATCGAACTTGATTTGCTGTTCGCTCGACGGATCTAACCCCATTGCCTTCGCCATATTAGCATAGTTCTCTTCAAACCAACGAACACCGTCTGCGGGATGCAAATTCAAGGTGATTTTAAGATTTTTTTCCTTAACCTTTTTTAAAAACGCGCGATGGTCGGGGAACAAACTCTTATTCCAGGTATAACCCGTCCAGCCGTTATTACCGCCGTAGAAGGGCGTATTTTTGCCGAGTTCGGTTATATGGAATTCTTTATCCAAGTCGTTTGAATAATGCCAATCCATATCGATTGTGGCGACGGTAAGAGGAATATCCTGTTCTTCCAAGGAGTTCAAAAGCCGCAAGTATTCCTCGTCCGAATAGGCGTGATACCTGCTCCACCAGTTTCCGAGAGCGAATCTCGGGATAAGCGGAACGCTGCCTGTAATGGTAAAAAGGGCTTTAACGGCGGAAACGTAATCGTCTCCGTAGGCGAAGATATACTCGTCCGTTCCGTCACCTTGGATCGGCTTGACCGCGCCGTCAAAGCCGAGTGTTAAAGATTTTTCGTCGCTTAAAACGGCAACGCCGTTTTTAGAACACACACCGCTGCCGATAACGATGCGATCTTCTTTAGTCTTGTCTTTTTTGCGCAAAGGAGTCAAGCCGACGTAAGTATCGCCGTCATAGCCATCGAGCGTGCGCGCCGTGCCTTTGAGATTTGCCGAATTATCTATTTTGCGCGATTTACCGTCTATAACGATACGACAATCTTTACGGTTTTCTTTAAGTACGAGTTTACAAAAATCCGTAATAACGGTAAAACTGTCCGAAGTCTCCTGCGTGGAAAAGCGTTGCGGCTTAGCGTTTCTATAAAAGACCGAGAGCGTTGCGTCATCGCGGAATTTTTTGTTTCCGCTTTTTTCGAGGCGCAGCAGTCTGTCTTGTAAAACGGTAACGCGGTAATCGCGCCAGAAGACGATATTTTTTTCGTTTGCGTAAGGCTGAATTTTTGCAATAAGATGCTTATCCAACATAAAGTCACTCCATAACTAAAAATTCGATGATATAAAAAACTATTTTTTGAAATCAGCCCAGCGTTTCCGCAAGAAAAACGCGACTGCTTTTGGCTGTCTGTCCTTGGTGAAAACGCCTTTTCTGTTTCCGCGAAACCGCGTCAATCCCTGCTTGGTTTTAAAATCCGCAAACGCCCAGACGTGTTCGCCGATTAAATACGGATACTTATCCAAAGTATTGCAGGTTTCTTCCATAAGTTCGGACTGATACTCTTCGGAAAAGACTTCGCTCGGCAGAGCGTGCAAGCCCTCGACGGTATCCGCACCGAATTCGGAAAGAATAACGGGCTTTTTATAGGTACTGTGGAAATCTTCTATTTCCTTGCCGAGTTTCGACGATATTATCGAGAGATTGCCGATATAATCGTACCACCCGTAATATCTGTTGATACAGATAACGTCGGGGATATCGCTGCACTTGCAAAGCCCGAAATAGGAGCAGTTGGTAAAAGTGAGCGGCAGACGGGTAAGCGAGCGCGCGTAAGCGAACACGTCCAAAATGTAAGTTCGCGCGTTATCTTCGGCGGACTCCGGCTCGTTTGCAAGCGAATACATAACGACGGACGGGTGATTCTTATCCCTGTCTATAAGTCGTTTTATGAGTTGTTTATGCAAAGTTTTAGTCTCTTCGTTTGCGCCGCCCTCGCAGAAATTGCCGCCTTCCCACCACTTCATGCAGACGGCGGGGACTTCGTCGATGACCAAAAAACCGTATTCGTCGGCAAGATCCATAATCTCCTCGCTGTAAGGATAGTGGCTGGTTCGGAAAGAGTTTGCGTTGATCCATTTAAGCAGTTCGAAATTTCTGACGTTCACGGCGGAGTTGTTGCCCTTGCCGAGAACGAAAAAGTCCTCGTGAAGCCCGAAGCCCTTAAAATATACCGGGACATCGTTGAGCAAAAACGCGTTTTCGGTCACTTCGACCTTTCTGATACCGAAACGCACGTCGTACTTATCGCACTCGGTTTCGACCGAAAGCGTATACAGATACGGGTCGCTTGGCGACCATAGGCGCGGAGACGGAAGAGCGATATCGCCCGAATCGCTTACCGCGACGACCTGTTTTTGCTTATCGTAAACGGTATAGACGAATTTTTCGCAAGTAGAAACGACCGAAACGTGAATTTTATGATAATCGCCGCCGACGACCGTGTCGACGGTAATATCGCTTACGTGTTTTTCAGGTAAAGTATATATCAAAACGTCACGGTGAATACCCGTGAAGTTATAAAAGTCGTGATTTATGACTTGTTTGCCGTCGATAATCTTTCCGACGGGCATGGTCTGAAACGACAGTCTGTTGTCGATGACTATCGAAAGTCTGTTGTATTCCGAAAGATTTTCGAGGGGAAGATCGACGGGATAATATCCGTTTATGCCTTCGCCTATTTTTACGCCGTTGATAAAGACCTCGCATTTATGGCTCGTCGCACCGATTCTCAGCCTATACAGTTTAGCGGCGGAAAGCGGCACCGAAAAGAAAGTTTCGTAAAGAACTTTGCCCTCGTGATCTTTAACGGCTTTATCGGTTACGATATCGTTAAAACTCGCGGGAACAGCCATAGGCGAGCCGCCAAAGCATTCCAAAGTCGGCTCATAGTCGTCGGCGACCGTTTTGAAAGTCCAGATCCCGTTTAAAGAAAAAACTTCGCGGTACTTATTTGTTTTCGGATATAACATAGATATAATTCAGCGCGAGATGATCGCGCCGCTCCTTATTTAATTATACAAAGCCGTTCGTTTAAACGCAAGAAAAATCGCTTCGCCACGGGAAAAAACCGTAAGCCCCGACGGAACGCCGACTTATTCTCTAGCCGCGCGCCTCGAAATATGGCGTTCAATGCGCTCGCCCTCTT
>CAMNIW010000180.1 GCA_946540675.1 uncultured Clostridia bacterium
CCCGCAATGTCTTCCCTTGCCGAAACAAGGGTGATTTGGGGGTGATTTTTATTCTTTTCGCAAATTTCCCACCTTTTCAATAAGCTCTTCCCGTCCCGAAACGCCCATTTTCTTATACACCGCCGACCGATGCGTTTTCGCCGTGTTCTCCGAGACGAACGACTTCTTTGCGATCTCTTTCAGCGAACAACCCTCTGCGAGCATATCCGCCACTTCCATTTCTTTTTCCGTCAGCCCGACCGCTTCGTACGCCTGTTTTCTCGTCAGATCGGTATCGTAACGGACGTACTGTTCTTCTTCCGCCGTCAGTGACAAACCCTTTTGCCAAAACGCCGACGTGGCAAGGATGATAACGTTCCCGACGATGCCTATCATCAGCGCGATCTTCAACGTCTCTTCGCTCGCTCCCCTGCACGCTTCCACGGCGAGAACGGTGATTGCACCGCCGACAAAATTTGACAGTATGGGTGCCGTTTTCAGCATATTTGAGTTCCTATACTTCTTAATGATGTTACAAAGGATATAATACAAATTCATCATACAGAAGTTGAACGTCATACCCGAAAAGACGGCGGCTGTTCTCCCTGTCGTCTTTCCGCCGAAAAAGTACAACGCTATGGCGACGACGGAGCAGGAAAAGCCGATGATAAGCGTAGCGGAAGCCGGTTTCTTCCAGCAACGATAGACGATATAATACACGACCGCGCCGAGCGCCGCGCCGCCGTAATAGAAGAGCCTTGCGTACGAGTCCGTCATGGCGATCTTTCCGATAACGATCATCGAACTGCAAACGGACACGAACCCGCCCACGCACGCGAGCGCCAACGGGATATACAGTTTCTTTTGAAATTCTTCCGTAACGACCGAAGCGGACGGTTTATTGTTCTTTTCCAAAAAGCACAGCGTCGCGGAGCAAACGGCAAGCCCGAAGATCACCCAAGAAAAAACAGCCGTTTCCCGTGTGAAAAAGACGTTTATCACGGCGACGACCGCAGTCAAAAGGTGGCACCCGACGATGCCGAACAATCTTTCTGCGTTGTTCATTTGGTAAATATACGTTAAAAGCGAACACGTGGCGAGTTGCCCGAGCAAAACGGCTATGCCGACGCAAAAATAAATATTCGTTCTGACTTGCGGAAAAATTCCGCCAAACAACAATGCAAGCGAAGCGAGGACGTTCAAAACACGTTTCGGGATCGTCAGATCTCTTTTCCGAAGGACGGCGAAGCCGACGATGATACTTGCTATAAGCGCGACGTGCTGATAGAGCGTCACGTCGGAAAACGCGCTTGAAACGTATCCTTCTTCATAAATAAAATACCGCGTGGCAATCAAAAACGTATACGTATAAAAGGTTATCCAATACGCCACGCTGGCGTATTTTTCCTTTCGGACGTTGCCGAAACTGCCTGCTTTCGTCTCTTGTCCCATTTTCCCTCTCTTTCGTACTTCTTCCCGTTTATAACATAAATTTTTTGATACGGTTCGTCACCAGGACGTTTCGTAAAAAGGCGCAACCGTCTTCGCCCAAGCCGTTTTTATCGATGGGGTACGCCGTCGCCTTATTCGGGTACAAAAAGAAGTAATTTTTCGATTCTTTCCACTGCACCATATCTTTATAATAGAGTTTCGCCTCTTCGATTTTTTCGCCGTTGCGAAACGCGATTTGCGTAAAATTATCGTCGAAAAGTTCGATTTCGGTGGAAATAAGCACGTTTCCTTGCTTTTTTTCGTTCTTTTTCACCGTCACGAGAAGCATAATGCCGGCGACGAGAAATATCCCGCCGGGCACGATATAAAAATAGGGCGCGTCCTTAAAAAGGGTAAACGTCAATGCAAAATACAAAGCGACTCCCACCGCGCCGAGAACCGTCATGGCGATGAAAAGCCCTTTTGCTCGAGCGGAGAGTTCTTTGTACATTTCCGTGCTGAATTCCGTTTTGGTCTTCATTTTTTACCTTCTTTCGTTTGGTTTTATTCCGTCCGCAAAGCGATAACGGGGTCTTTTTTTGCGGCGATCATCGCCGGAACGAGTCCGCTGATAACGGTGGTGACGAAGGAGAACACGACGAGAAGCGCCGCTTGTTCTATTCTCGGATACAGCAAATGGGGTATTTGCAAATACTTATAAATAAGCGCGTCCGCAGGGAAAGACAGGATATATCCGAGCAAAATTCCGACGAGACCGGAAACGAGACCGATGATGAACGTTTCCGCAACAAACAATTCGGAGACGTTCAATTTCCCCGCGCCGATAGCGCGCAAAATGCCGATCTCTTTCGTCCTGTCTTGCACCGAAATATAGAGAATAATGGCGACGAGAAGCATTGCGACGACAACGGCGATGATCGCCACCGCGACGAGAACGTAGGTGATCGTGTCTATCATGCTCCGCATGGAAGCGGTGATCTCGGACAGATCGTCCGTATACCCCACGGCGTAGTCCACTCTCTCTTCGGCGAGTTCGGGATCGCTTTTTACGACCTCATTGTACGCGTTTATCATTTTTACGATCTCGTTTTTGCTTTCGATGGAAGAGGGATAGAAAAAGACTCTGTTCGGCTTATCCTCTTCTTTGACTTGCATATCGGAGATCATTTGGTTGTATTGCGCTTCGGTGATGGCTTCTCCCGTTCGCACGTCGTGGATTTTCGTCAACAGCGCTGCCGCGACGATTTTTTTCTGTTCTTCCGTCAAATCGTCGGGCGAAATGGTGTCGATGGAAAAGCCTTTTTCGGCAAGCTCGAGAGCGAGTTCTTCCAACGCGTCGGCCGCCGCTTTATAGCGTTCGTACTCCGCGCGCTGACGTCTCATCATATCCGAATTGTACACGCGGCGCATAACGTATTCGGCAAGGGCTTGCGTGTAACCGATCGTTCCGCCGATACAGCCGGCGGTAAGCCCTTCTTTGAGCCGCACGATGGCGGAAATTTTCAAAGGAATGGCGCGCGCGTTGAGCGCGTCGTTTGAACCGTCGTATTGATACAATTTCGTTCCGAGATTATAGGTATAATAGTCCGTGGACGGCATTAAAGCGTATTCCGCGTCCAAGAAATCTTCAAAAGGATATTCCTTTTTGATATCCGACGTGTCTCCTTTGAAGAAAGACGTGATAAGATCCACCATACCGAGCTTGTTCAAGAACACGAGCGTCGTGTCGTCAAGGCTGTTGTATTCGTCCACGACGAGAACAAGCCCGTT
>CAMNIW010000181.1 GCA_946540675.1 uncultured Clostridia bacterium
TCTTCTGAGTCTCGGCTATAACGTGAAGCGCAACCGTCGTTTTGCCCGAAGATTCGGGGCCGTATATCTCGATTATCCTTCCTCTCGGAACGCCCCCTATGCCGAGAGCGAGATCGAGCGTAAGACAACCCGTCGGGATAACTTCGATGGATTGATCGGCGGCACCCTGACCGAGTTTCATTATCGCTCCTTTGCCGTAATGTTTTTCGATCTCTTTCAATACGAGATCCAAAGCCTTCTGTTTTTCTTCCAACATTGGTTTTACCTCACTGTTAAAAATCTTTTAATATCTTTATGGCCGTAAACACAGCCGCTTTTGCACCTTTTTCCATTATGTCGGCGCGCGTTCCGTCAAAAGTGTGCTTGTACACCTTTACGTCGTCGCCGCACGCAACGCCTATATAACACAGCCCGACCGGAAAACCGGAATCGTCCGAAGCGGGGCCCGCTATTCCCGTCGTCGAGACGGCTACTTCAACCTTTCCGGTCGCGATAAGTCCCTGAACCATTTCTCCGGCTACTTGCCCCGAAACGGGTTTATACTTCGCGAGATCGTCCCTGTCCACGCCGAGCCTTAACGCCTTGGACTCTTCGTTATAAGACACGACGCCTTCGTAAAAAACGTCGCTCGCTCCGGGAACCGACACCATCATTTTCGCTATGCCGCCGCCCGTAAAGGATTCCGCGCAGGAAAACCTGCATTTTCTCAGTCTTAACAAATTTACGAGCGTTTCCGCAAGGCTTACGTCTTCGCTCGCGTAAATGTTATCGCGGAATTCTCCGATAAAATCTTTTTGCGCGGCATCGTATTCCATCTTCGTCGACTTGTCGTCGTAGACGATTTCGACTTTATAGTCGAGATTTTTGCCGCTCACGTAAAACTTTACGTTGTCGCGGGCGATCTTTACGAGTTTCTCTCTTATGGCGTTTTCACCGAGTCCGAACACGCCGAACACGACTTTTCCGTATCTTACGTCGTATTTTTCGTTAAGATGCGCGATAAAAGCGTCGGCGACGGTTTTCAAAGAGTTTTCATCCGAAAACGCGCACGAGAAATTCCCGTCCGTATAGACATAATCGCTCTTTTCGGCGCCGCTTACAGCCGCGCTTTCGTCGTAGCCGTTGTACTTGCATTTTATAACGAAAACGTTGTCATATGCCTGTCTTATTTCCGAAAATAATTTATAAAATTCTTCTCTGTCGCCTGTTTTTATCCCGTAAGCCCTGCACACCTTGACGTTGGCTCCCGAAAATATTCCGTATAGCGCGGCGACGGACGAATCGTCATACCTGCCGTCCGGATCGAAAAACGATATTACGACTGTTTCCATTATTCGGCAAACACTCCCCTGTTTTTAACGAGATAACTGACGCCCGAATATATCGTAAGCAAGACCGATATGCCGAATGCGACCAAACCTATGACGTTGATTATAAAGCCCGCGTCCGCGTTGAAAGCGTACACGCCGCCCGAAGCGAGCATAACTATTATGGCGATATCGGTGACGAAAGTCTTTATCTTGCCGCTCTTTTCCGCGGCGAGAACTATGCCTTTTTTCGCCGCCACCATACGAAGCGACGAAACGACCATTTCGCGCGCGACTATGACGGTAACGCCTATGCCGCCGAGTATAATTCCGTATCCGCCGATATGGGTAAACAAATTCCCTTCGTTGTCGGCAAGCATTACGACGAACGCGGCAAGGACGAGCACTTTGTCTGCTATCGGGTCGAGAAATTTGCCGAGATCGGTTATAAGTCCTTTCTTTCTCGCGATATGTCCGTCAAGAAAATCCGTGAAAGCCGCCGCCGCGAATATCGCGAGCGCAACGAAGTGGTGTCCCGTAAAACGCAAATAAAACGCGAGTATGAAAAACGGTATAAGTATTATCCTTAACAACGTGAGTTTATTCGGTAAATTCATTTTCAGTTCTCCCGAAAAGATCGTACGCGTCGCTCTTTTCTATCTTTACTTTGTAAAATTCGCCTTGGTTTATTTCCATGTCGGAATTGAAATAGACTTTACCGTCTATATCGGGCGCCATAAAATACGCCCGTCCGACAAAAGCCTGTTTGTCGTAATCTATGCCGTCGGCAAGCACTTCGAGCGTTTTGCCGACGTATCCGCTCAATTTGTTTGCGGAAATCTCTTTTTGCAATTTATAGAGTTCTCTCACTCTTTTCTTCTTTACCGAAGCGGGGATCTGTCCGTCGAGTTTATAGGCGGGCGTGCCTTCTTCTCTCGAATAAGCAAAAAATCCGGCATTTTCGAGTTTCGCTTCCGAAAGGAACTTTTTAAGCGTTCCGAACTGCTCTTCCGTTTCGCCGGGAAAGCCGGCGATGAAAGTCGATCTTATCGCGATCCCCGAAACCCTTTGTCTGAGTTTTCCGATAAGCGCGATATAATCGGCGTAAGAACCCTTTCTGTTCATCCTTTTAAGCACCGCGTCCGCGGCGTGTTGTAAGGGTATGTCTATGTATTTGATAACTTTGGGGTTAGCGGCGATCTCGTCTATAACTTCGTCCGAAAGAACGTCGGGATAAGCGTATAAAATTCTTATTTTGCCGACGTTTTCGAGCGCGGACAATCTTCGTATCAGTTCGACGAGCGACGGCTTGCCGTATATATCTTCTCCATAACGCGTCACGTCCTGCGCGACTAAAATAAGTTCGGATACGTCGCCGAGCGACTCGGCTTCATTGACGAGATCGTCGATTTTTTCCGAGCGGTATCTTCCGCGTATCGACGGAATAAGACAATAAGTACAGTGGTTATTGCACCCGTCGGCTATACGCAAATAAGCGTAATGAAGCGGCGTCGTCACAACTCTTTTGGCGAGCGGTTCGGTCTTCGCTTCTCCGACGAAATTCACGCGGTTTCCGCCGTAAGCGAGTTCTATCGCTTCGGGAAGCCGTGTATAGTCGGATATTCCGAGAAAGACGTCCACTTCGGTGAGTTCGTCGAACATATCTCCGATAAACTTTTGCGGAAGACAGCCCGTCAGAACTATCTTTTCGAGTTTTCCGCTCTTTCTGTACTCATTGCACTCGAAAACGGCGTCTATCGCTTCTTTTCTCGAACTTTCGAGAAAGGCGCAGGAATTTATAATGATTATTTGCGCTTCGGAAACGTCCTGCGTTATCTTGTCCGAGCCT
>CAMNIW010000182.1 GCA_946540675.1 uncultured Clostridia bacterium
GCGATATTCTCTTGCATAAAAAGCGAGATAGCCGCGTCAAAAATGGTCGCTTTCGGCGCGCTCCTTATGAAAAAAGGCTTCAAGAATATCAAAAACCGTATGGACTACAACAAGCGCGGCGGAGCGGTTCTTCTCGGAATGAAAAAGATAATCGTAAAGGCGCACGGGTCGTCCAAGGCGGAAGCCTTCAAAAACTCGGTGTTGCAGGCGTACGCGGCGTCTTCCATATCGTTCAACGACGATATAGCGGAAAAGATAGCGACGGCGGCAAGGGCGGAATAAGATGATATTCTATATGCACGAATGCGAGCAAAAACTCGGCTACGAATTCAAGGACAAAAATCTTTTGCGCGCGTGCTTCACTCACTCGTCCTATTCTCACGAGCACTTAAAGACCGTCGACAACGAGCGTCTTGAATTTTTCGGCGACTCCATACTCGGTTTTATTACGGCGGAATATCTCGTTAAGAAGTTCCCGACGGCGGACGAAGGCACGCTTACGGGCTACAAGCAGATGCTCGTTTCCAAAAAGCCGCTCGCAAAGGCCATAGCGGACAGCGGACTTTCGGAGTTCGTCCTGTACGGCGAAGGCGAAAGAAAGAGTCGGGCGGAAAACCACGTTTCGGCAAACGAAGATCTTTTCGAGGCGATAGTCGCCGGCATATACATAGACGGCGGACTTGCCGAAGCCGAAAAGTTTATAAAGACCTTTCTCTTTTCAAAGATAAAACCGGGGAAGGTCGTCGAGACGGGCGAAGCCGACGTAAAGGACCCCAAAAACAAATTGCAGGAATACGCGCAGAAAAACAAACTCGGCGACGTCAAATACGAGCAGGTGTCCCGTTCGGGACCCGACCACGATCCCGTTTTCACTATGCGGGTCAAAGTCGGGGGAAAGGAACTTGCCACGGCGTCCGGCAAAAAGAAGACCGAGGCGGAGCGCGAGTGCGCGAATAAGGCGTACCGCGTCCTTACGTCGAAAAAGCCGGTCAAAAAGGCGAAAATTTCCGAAAAGAAAACGAAAAAGGGTAAAAAAACCGATTTACGCGCTAACATATAAAAGACTACAAGGAGAACATAAGTGGATTTCAGAAAGATAGAACTTATCGGGTTCAAATCTTTTGCGGACAAGCAGGAAATACGTTTCGACAACGGCGTCACCTGTATAGTCGGACCCAACGGTTGCGGAAAGAGCAACGTGGCGGACGCGGTAAGGTGGGTGCTCGGCGAACAGTCGGCGAAAAGTCTTCGCGGAAGCAGTATGCAGGACGTCATTTTCAGCGGCACGCAAAACAGGAAATCTCTCTCGTACTGCGAAGTATCTCTTACTTTCGACAATACCAACAAGATTTTCAAAGATCTCGACTTTCAGGAAGTCGTGTTTACCCGTAAGTTATTCCGATCGGGCGAGAGCGAATACTACATAAACAAGAAACCCGCAAGGCTCAGAGACATTATAGACCTTCTTCACGAATGCGGAGTAAGCAAAGAAGGTTATACTATAATCGGACAGGGCAAGGTGTCGGAAATACTGTCGTCCAAACCCGAAGACAGGAGATCGATATTCGAAGAAGCGGTCGGAATAGCCAAGACCAAGGCGAAAAGGCTTGAAACTTCGAGAAAACTCGACAGGACGAGAGATAATATCGTCCGTATCGTCGACATAACCACCGAACTCGAACGTCAACTCGAACCCCTTTCCCGTCAGGCGGAAAAGGCGAGAGCGTACAGGGCTTTGTCCGAAGAACTCAAATATCACGAAGTCAACACTTATCTCTATAAGCACGACAACGCTTCGTCGACAAAAGCCAAGATAAACGAGCGGATAAAGGGATTGAACGAGCAGATAGAGATACGTCAGACCGAACTCGGCGACGCGATAAAGGCGTATAACGCTCATCAGAAGGAAATATCCGAAGCGGACGATTACATAAGACAACTCAACGCCGAGCACGTCGAGAAAGTTCAGTCTTACGAAAGACAGTCGGGAAGCGCAAAGTTATACAACGAGAAGATAAGTTTCTTCCGTTCGGAGATACAAAGGCTCGAAGACGAGATAGCGGCGGCGGAAAGCAAGTCGAAGGAACTCGGCGCGAGCATAGAAGAGAAAAACGCCTACGTCGGCGAGTGCCGCAAGGAGATAACCGATTTAGAGCGCAGGGCGGGCGAGATAAACGCCGCGCTCGTCGAAGTCATCACCGCAATAAACGAAGGCGAAAAGATGGCTGAAACGGCGCAGAACGCCATACTTCAAAGCGTCGAAGGTCTTGCGGACTTAAAGCAGAACATAGGCGCGCTTGAAGCCGAAAAGAGCGTTATGAGCGAGCGTCAGCGCGAAACTCTCGAAAAGGTAAAGACCCTTTCGGACAGGCTTGCCGCGCTCGTTGCCGAAAACGCGATGAACTCTTCGGAAATATCCGCGCTCGAAAAGTCCGCGCAGACGGTCAGGGAAGAGATAAAGGATAAGGAAGAAGACGTCGCGTCCATCAATTCTTACGTCAGCGACGTCAACGCCAAGATATACGCGCTCAATTCCGAGATATCCGCGCTCGACGCCAACAGCAGGGTATACGCCAACTTAAAGGACAATTTCGACGGCTACCAGTACTCGGTCAAGAAACTTCTCACCGCGGCAAAGACCGACAGGGAGATAGACAGAAGGGTAAAGGGCGTAGTCGCCAACATATTGAAGACCGATTCGAAGTACGAAGTTGCGATAGAGACCTGTCTCGGCGGAGCGGTGCAAAACGTCGTTACCGAAAATCCCGAAGACGCGCGTTATCTCATACAGTACTTAAAGCGCACCGAAAGCGGAAGGGTGACCTGCCTTCCCGTAACTTCTGTTAAGCCGAGATACGAAACGAGCGAAACGCGCAGGGCTTTGCAGGAGCGCGGCGCGATAGGTCTTGCGAGCGAACTCGTGAAATACGACGATTATTTCGAGAGAGTCGTAATGCACCTTCTCGGCAATACGCTCATAGTAGACGACAACGAAAACGGCAGAAAAATAGCCGAAAAATACAATTTCAATTTCAGGATAGTCACCCTTGACGGCGACTTGTTCGCGACCAGCGGTTCGATAACGGGCGGTTCGAGAAAGCAAAATTCTTCCAACCTTCTCGCTATGGACAGAAAAATAGAAGAAGTCA
>CAMNIW010000183.1 GCA_946540675.1 uncultured Clostridia bacterium
TTCCTTTAGTTCTTCCCGCACCTTCCTGCACGGTCTGAAGATTGGTCTTGCCGTCGCCGTCTGTTACAAAGTTGATACCCGTGATTCCTTCGTTGTAGGCAAACGCCTGCTGACGAATTGTCTTGACGGTGTTGGGAATATTTACCGTTCCCTGAATATCGCTGCTAAGGAAAGCGCACTCGCTTACGTTTGCAAGATGTCCGTCTTCGGGAATAGTAAGCGTTTTAAGATTTATCGTTCCCCTGAACGCGCACAAGCCGAGATTTTCGACCGACGCGGGAAGCGCAAGCGATTCGATATTGGTAAACTGAAACGCATAGCTCATTATGTCGGTCAGATCGTAAGACAAATCCGCTTTCGCCTTGAACGTTACCTTTTTAAGTCCGGATACTATCGTCTCGACTTCGGGATTGAGTTCCGTCGCTTCGGCTCTCGCCGGCTGTCTTATAGTCGAATTCGGATCGAACATCCCTATCGAAGTCCAGTTTTCGGTGGTGTTTATTCCTTCGAACGCCGAGTTGTAAATCTTCTTGACAGTGCCGGGGATCTCTATTTCTTCAAGACCGATGTTGTATTCGGTTTCGCCGTTTTCAATCGCCTCGTTGTAAATGTCGACCGCTTCGGGCTGAGTCGCGAAGGCGTATTTCCCGATCATCGTAGTCCATTCGGGAAGAACGACTTTTTTGAGTTTGTAGCAACCTGCGAATACACCGTTCGCGGCGGGGTTGTTTCCGACTACCACGGGAGAGCCGCTCGCCGAACCTATCTGCAAGGACTCGTCTTCACTCGTTCTCGTTCCTTCGAACGTGAGCGCGGAAAGGGACGAACATCCGGCAAACGCGCCGTCTTCGATCACCCTTACGGAAGCGGGTATATTGATAGTCGTCAAAGACTTACAATAGCGGAAAGAGTTCTTGGGAATCTGAGAAATACCCGTCGAAAGTCTGACTTCCGTAAGGCTCTTGCAGTTTTCGAACACGGTGTTTCCGAGAGTGAGTTCGTCTATCGTCGTGAACGTTACCTTGGTTATATATCTGTTTTCTGCAAAGGCTTCGTCCCAGACCTTGGTTACCGTAGACGGAACGGTTACTTCGCCCGTCGCCGCGGTGGGAGCAAGGATAAGTTCTTTCTCTATGCCGCTCTCTTTGAGATAAAGCACGCCGTTGTCGTCCGTACCGAAGTTCGGGTTTGCCGCGTCTACGGCTATGGACGAAAGCGTACAACCTTCGAATACCGTCATGGACGAAAGCGTATCGCCCGTGTACGCGCCCATCTTTGCAACGGTCGCGGGAATGGTTATCGTTTCGAGTTTGGACCACTTGAACGCTCCGTCGGCTATTTCGACGGTCTTTTCGGGAAGGTCGATCGACTTGAAGGTCGTGTGGGTGAACGCCATTTCGCCTATCGTGAGATCTTCCGTCCTGCCGCTCTCGAACAATACTTCTTCAAGGTTTATACAGTAGATAAACGCTTCTTTGCCGATAGACGTCGCCGCCTTGTTTATAGTGATCTTTCTGAGATTGGTCCTGTAAGCGAACGCCCTGTTGCCGATGGTCGTTACCGTGGCGGGTACTACGTACTCGCTCGGAGCGCCGAGCGGATAATACAGGATGTTGGTCTTGCCGGCGTTGTAAACGACCTGATCGGCGGTTTCATAATTAGTGTTTTCGGCGTCGATGTCAATGCTGACAAGCCCTGCGCCGAAGATACTGCTTATCTGTATCTCGCCGAGATCTTTGCCTATTACTAGCGTCTTTACTCTACCCGTCGTATCGAACGCGTTGTCTTCGAACTGAGCGTCGGCGCCGCAATTCAAAGTAACTTCAGTGAGAGCCGCGCAAGAAGCAAACGCCTTTTGTCCTACGGACGCAACGTTTTCGGGAAGAGTGACTTCCGGAAGTCTGTAACAGTTGTAGAACGCCTTTTCTCCTATATTGAGTTGATTTACGGTGTTGCCTTCGAACTCGAGATCTTTGATATAGTAGCAACTTTCAAACGCGCTCGTAGCTATATCGGTAACGTATCCCGGAATAGTGAGTTTCGTTATCTTGGTACAAGCGGCAAACGCTTTGGCCCCTATGGTGCTGATACCGCTCGGGATAACGTATTCGCCCGTTTCCGCCGCGATGCCCTTGGGCGCGAATACAGCCGTCGTGCCTTCGCATACGACGCCTTCTTTAGACGTGTACTTACCGCCTTCTTCAACGTCTATATAAGAGAGTTTGGAGCATCCATCAAACGCGGTCTGCGCAAAGGTTTCCACTTCTTTGGGAAGTTTTACGCTGACGAGCGAAGTACAACTGCCGAACGCTCTGTCTTTTATCTCCAACGTGCTCGCAGGGGTGTCGTCAGGATCCGCGGGTATGAATTCCACGCTTTCAAGTTTCGAGCAAGTGCTGAAAGCCATATCCTGTATGCTATAAACGGTAGCGGGGATCTTTACACCCGTTATCTTGGAAGACTTGAATGCCGAGTTAGGCAAAACCTGCACGCCCGAAGGTATCGTATAATCGCCCGTTCTCGCAAGCGGGAAATAACTCAACCGAAGTCCCGGGGTGGTCGTTTCCGTATCGTTGTAAAAAAGCACTCCGTCTACTGAAGAATAATTGCCGTCCGGCGCTTCCTGAACGGTCGTGTCGTCGGGATATTCGTCTTTTGCTTTATAAATATTGACGTTATTGAGATTGGTGCATCCCGTGAACGCCGAAGGTTCGACGTTTACTATCGTGTCGGGAATACTTACTTCGACAAGCGTCGTAACGGTCTGGAAAGCCTGACCTTCCACTACCGTGACAAGTTTTCCGTTATACGAAGCGGGAATCTTGACCGAAGACACGTACTCTATGCCCGCGTCGCCGGATACCGAATAATTACCGTCGGAAAGTTCGTTGAATTTGAAGACGTCTACCCATTTTGCGTAAAGCGTCATCGGCGTAAGTTCGCTCCAAAGAAGGGAACTCGTTCCCGTGCCGTCGGTATATTGGGTGCCTTTGCCGTTTTTCTCGGTAAACCAACCGCCGAACGCCTTGGTCGGGTCGGAAGATTGCGGTACGGGAAGATCGAAGTCGCGCATATAAGCAACGGTATAGTCGTCTTCCGTAGGCGCAGGCACAAACTCTCCCCCGTTATCCGTGTCGAGAGTTA
>CAMNIW010000184.1 GCA_946540675.1 uncultured Clostridia bacterium
TGTACTGAGTACTCGCAGTGCAGACTTCGTCAAAGCACCCCCAAAACTCTTATTCTATATCCGCATAAAAAAACAGGAAACACTTGATTTCCCGTCTTTTATTTTTTTTTGTTTTGGGGGTGCGCAAAGATGCCCGCTATACGTTGTCGATCTCCCCGGTGGAGGCGGATTGAAAAAATATCCAATACCCCCGCTCCTCCTCCGTCGGTATCCAGCTCGCAATCCCTTCCGCCACCTTCGGTGGCTTTACGTCTTCCCTTCCCGGTACGCCGTAGCCGAGATATTTGACTTTTCCCTCGTCACGAAGCCGACCGATGACGTAATAATCATCGCCGTCGTAGTTGATCCTTACCCATTCGGAGTCGGGAATGATTTTTGCAAGTTCCTTTTCTTCGGGATAGACCACGAACATTTCGTCCACCTTGTCGCTGATTCCGATATAAAAGTCCGTATCCTTTCCGACGAGGCGTTGCAAGAACTCCTTTCTCTCTTTCGTCTCTTCCTCTTTCGTATCGGGCATAAAATTTTGTTCTTGTTCCCGTTTTTCTTCTTTTTCGCTTTCCGCGTCTTCCTCTTTTGTTTCGGCTATCGTTTCGACGACCGTTTCGGCGTTGATATTTTCTTTTTGAGACTCGTTTTGCTCTTTGACGAGTGTTTGCTCGATTTCGCTTTCTTTTGCAAGTTCCGGCTCTGTTTCGGCGTTTGACGGCAAGGAAGAGGGGGCGTTTTTTTCTTCAAGATAGGAAGAAAGCAGTTTTTCGATTTCTTTTTGGGAGAAGGGTTTGCCGCCCGTTGCCACGACGGTTTCGTTGAAGACGACGCAAGACAATTCGTCGCCGTTTTCCATAGAGGCGGACAGTTCGATTTCCGTCTTTTTCCCTTGCAAGGGGACGCGTTCCGTTTTCGTGCCCAATTTCAAGCAAGCGACCATATCGCTCGTGAACGTTTCGCCGACGATCTTCGCGCCCGTTTCACTGCCGAGCCGAATGACCGTGACGTATCCTTTCGGCTTGTCGGAAGCAAGCACGATCGTTTTTTTGATCAGACTCATATACTCCTTTTTTTTATCCTTATGCGTTTTCTCGGCAAATTATGTATAAACGACTTTGTAAAGGAAAAACTTTTCGGTATGAAAACTTTGCTTATCGTGGGCGGTTCTTCGGGGATCGGATACGAGACCGCCGCTCTTTTTCAAAAAAACGATTATAAAGTAATTAACGTATCCCGAACGCCTTGTTCGCTTGTCGGCGTGACCAACAAACCGTGCGACGTGACCGTTCTGGAAGATCTTGACAAAATATTACGGGAGACGACGGAACGCGAAAAAATCGACTGTTTCGTCTATTCCGCCGGGTTTTCCATGGCAAGTCCGTTGGAATACGTCAAAGAAGGGGATTACAGGTATCTTTTCGAGGTCAATTTCTTCGCCTTTTTGCACTGCTTGCAAGTTTTGTTGCCGGCTTTGCGTTCAAACGACGGCGTGGCGTGCGTGGTAAGCAGTCTCGGAGCGTGCCTTCCCATTCCTTTCGACGCCTATTATTCTTCGTCCAAAGCCGCGCTGAATACGTTCGTCACGGCGTTGAATTATGAATTGGAATCGCAAAACGTCAAAGTCGTCTCCGTTATGCCGGGCGGGACGAAAACGGGTTTTACGAGCAAACGAAAGGTCTATCCGCCGTCGGAAACGGACGGTTATGCCAAAATGCAAAAATTGGCGGTGAGCCGCCTTGCCCAAACGGAACAAAAGGGCGCTGATCCCAAAAAAGTGGCGAAAACGATCTTTAAGTCGTGCGAATATCCCTCTTCTTCCGTCGTTTCGTCGTGCTTTATGAATAAATGCGCCCACGCGCTTTCCCGTTTAATGCCGTACCGTATGCGCGACGCGCTCATTAAGTGGTTGTATTTTTCCGAAGAGGAAGAATAAAAACAAAAAAGGCGGCAAGTTTCGTAATGGAGAAAGGAAAAACGAAACCGGACGAATTTTATTTTTCGGAAAAGGAAGGGAAAGCGTATAAAACGCCGAAAACGGGAAAATAATCAAGCGTATGAAGAGATTTTTCACCTTATTTTTGCTTGTTTTGCTGTTTGCGACCGCATTTTTGACGGTTGCGCTCGGCTGTGAAGAAAAGGTGGACGGGAAGTATTTGCGGATACATATCCGCGCGAACAGCGACGGAGCGGAAGATCAGGAGATAAAACTCGTTGCGCGCGACGGCGTGATCGAGGACCGTACGCCCTTTCTAAGCGACGCGAGAAACAGACGGGAAGCGGAAAGGATCGTGCTCGATCATAAAGAGGGGATCTCGTCCGTCGTGAACGAAACGCTTTCTCGGTGCGGTTTTACATACGGCTGTAACGTGCGCGTGGGAACGGAGTTTTTTGACGAAAGGACGTACGGGGATTTGACGCTGCCCGAAGGGTATTATCGCGCTGTGATCGTCGAACTCGGTTCGGGCGAAGGAAAAAATTGGTGGTGCGTCGCCTTTCCGCCCTTATGCTTTACGTTGGACGAAGGGTATAAAAATATGCAGTACAAATCGATTTTGTACGAGATCGTGAAAAAATATCTGAAACGGGAGGGAAAATGAATTCGACAAGAAAGGGCGTAAACGTCATCATTATTTTTTCGCTTTTGGTAGCGGTCTTGTTTTCCGCCGTATTCCTTGCGACGACGGCGATAAAAGACGCGCAAGAGGAAGCGGAAGCGGCGACGGTGTATAAACAGGGCAGTACGGGGCAAGTTGTCAAGACCATTCAAACGAAATTGAAAAACTGGGGATATTACACGGGAAGCGTGGACGGTATTTTCGGCAGTAAAACCACAGCTGCGGTCAAGTCCTTTCAAAAGAAAAACGGACTGACGGCAGACGGCGTGGTGGGGAGCAAAACGGCGGCGGCAATGGGAATTACCCTTTCGGGAACGTCTTCGTCCACGTCGGGCGACTCGTATCTGCTCGCAAGACTTATTTACGCCGAGGCAAGGGGCGAACCGTACACCGGACAGGTGGCGGTGGGCGCGGTCGTTTTGAACCGCGTCAAAAGTTCCTCTTTCCCCAATACCGTGAGCGGCGTGATCTATCAAGCGGGCGCGTTCGACGTCGTGAGCGACGGGCAAATCAATCTTACCCCCAATTCGACCGCCA
>CAMNIW010000185.1 GCA_946540675.1 uncultured Clostridia bacterium
GATCCAGATGGACGAGCTAACTTTCATCCTCACAAACGACGATTACGCGTGGCGGATCGCCGGGTTTAGCGTGGGCGATCTGGCAATCAACTTTGAAGAGTCTCTTTACGAATCGTACGTAAGCGACGAGCTGATAGACGCGCCGCAAGAGAAACGCTCGGAAGAAACCGCAAATACCGCCGTCGCCGATCCGAGTATTGTTAGGTAACGTGAAAAACAGATCTCATTTCGACGCCGCGCTCGCACGGAGGCGGACAACTTCGCGCATGGACGCGCGGCGGCGTTGGATTTGAGAAACGCTTAGCGCATGGACGCGCGGGAGAAGACAAGGACGTCGTTGCGTTTCTCAGTAAGCCGGCAGCGTTAGCGCGCCGGCTTTTTTATTGGCCGCGCGCCTTCGGACGAAAACAAAACGCTCGTTGCCCGGTCCGCGCTTTTGCCTGCGCGGGCCAATTTCAGGGCAATTTTGCGCCGGTTGCGAGGGACGTCCCACGCCTGCGGCCTCCTGGCAGGCGACAAAAAAAGGCCGTCTCGAGGATGCGAGACGGCCCTTGTTGCTTCAGTCGATCAAATCTTTGGCAGGTTCTGATAAACGCGCCAAAGGGGGTAAGATCAGTCCCACCACCAATTGGCGGAATCGGCGTTTTCGGCCTTTTCACGTTTAGCTTCAACGACGCCCTTTTCGTCGTACTTCATGTGCTTAGCGTCGAACGCGATTTCCGGTTCGATGGAGACGCCGCCGCCCGTCGGATAGCTGACAAGATTGGCGCTGCGGCGAACTGTATTGACGGCCGTTTCCGCGAATTGGACTTCGTTAAGGTTTTCCGTCTGGAACTGCGCTTCGTCGGAGAAGAGCTCGGCGTTCCAGTTTGTCTTCGCGTAAGCGCCTTCCTTCTGGAGGTAGGCGGCGACGATCGTCATGTCGATGAGGTTGCGGAGATTCGCGTAGACCGGGACTTCGTCTGCGATCTTTTCGAACTTCTGAGTGAAGCTCTTGGCGTAGGCGCGCGTCGCGGGATTGCCTTTGCCCTTATTGGCGGAACGGGACCCGTCGGCGGCGACAAGTTCGTCTTCGCCAAGGAGGTTGACGCCGTTGCCGACGAGCTGCATGGCGTTGCCGTCTTCGGTTTCAACGACGCAGTCGTAATTCGGCTGGAAGTACCAGCGGACGAGCGCGTTGGACGCATGATTGCGCGGGTTCGATTTATCGACGTAGGTTACGAGCTTGACAGGGGCTTCTTCGAGACCGATGCCGATGAGCTTCATGCGGTAGTCGGCGGCAACGAGGGTCGCGGCGAAATTCGTTTTAGGGGAAACGCCCCAGACGGTAACGTTCTGGAGTCCAAGCGCGTCGCGGATACCGGCGGCGTATTCGACGCATTCGGCGTCGCTGGCTACGTTCGGCTGGCTCGTTTCGTTAAGATAAGCCTGCATGGAGCGCAGACCCTCTTCCGACGGGTCGATGGAGCATCCGACGAGCGAGGCGCCTTTTCCTTCCGCAGGAAACGCGCGCAGCGCGACGACGAGATCTTCCAGTCGAAGAGTCGGACGACCGCTCTTAATACCGACGGTTGCGCCTTCCGCGCCGACTTCCCATCCTTCCGCCGGGCCGGCAATAACGACGTCGCCCGATTCCGGATAGACAAATACGTTTTCAATGCGGGTCAAGCCGGCGAGATTCGCCATTTCTTCGGTAACGACGCCGTTGTTCTCTTTGATTTGCGCTTCAAGGCGGTTAAGCGAAACCTTGCGCAGATTGCTGGCGGCGCGCATTTCGCTCGGAATCGCGACGGTCGAGGCGCTGCGGATCGAGGCGAGAACGCCGTCGTCTAACGCGACGCGCTGCAGAACGCCGTTTGCGTCGACGAGCACGCCGCTCCCGTAAGAGGAGCCGCTGCCATTGTTGTTATTATTATTGTTGTTATTGTTGTTATTATTATTGTTGTTGCGGTTGTTATTATTGTTGTTATTATTGCTGTTGTTATTGTTGTTATTATTATTGTTGTTTCTCTGTCCGTAAGCCGTCGACATAGGAACGGTAAAGAGGACGATCAGCGCAAGAATCGCGCTTAAACGAAGGACAAAATTGCTCCGACTCATGAAAATCTCCTAAATCAACTTAGGCTTGACGGTGAAAATCTTATATTGGAGTCCGACAACAGCCGATGCGCGCGCGTCAGCAAACGCCCCAAGATTTTGAAAAAGAGGAGCGCGGTTGACGTCGCAGCGCCGCCGTTTTGTCGTGAAGAGCCCAATGCCAGATCGAACCTCAAAACACGACGCCGCTGCAAGAGTCGACGTACGTCGGTATACGAGCCGGCGCTTGTTTGGCGCCGACGCGTTCGTGTGTCAAATGTGCGGTCAAAACGCCGTTTGACGCCGTATAAAAGGCTAAACAGAATGTTTCGACTTTACTCTTGAAATGATAATTTCAGCGCCGCCGTTTTACAAGTATCAAGTTAGCAAAATCATTTTTTTTGTCAATTTTTTTTAATAATCTACAAGTAAATTATCGATTTTAACGGCTTGTTCGGCAGGGCAAAATTTTAAACGCGCGCTGGCGCGCGGCGCGGCGACGCGGCGACGCGGCGACGCGGCAAGGCAAACCTATGAAAACGTCTTGATAAGGAAAAATGAAACAAAGAAAATAAGGAATTTGTTTGCGTGATTTTGATAAGCGCAAACGCTTTGTTAGAGTCAAATTGCCCAACCTTCCTCTCTTTGCCATGCGGCTTTATCCTAAACGTTTATCCAGTCGTGTCGGCGCTTGATGAATTGACAAAGACCGAATTTACCGAACGTTTTTATTCAAGTTGAAGTTCGTTAGAAAAGACGACGAAAAATGAGATAACGTTTTCTCTTTTCTTGAGGGTCTGTTGAAACGCCAGACGCGTTTTGATGACAGACGCGGAGTAAACGTTCGAACGGCATGCCGCCGTATCGCGCTATACGCGTCTTTGGACGCTGCAGTACACAAACCGACGCGTCTTTTTCGCGTCGGCAGACGGCGGCGCGCTCCCATTGGGACGGAACGCAGGACGTCGCGTTAAGAACACGGAATTTGCAATGCAGAAATTAAGTAAGCTGTTGGCGCTTTGCGCCGCGTCGG
>CAMNIW010000186.1 GCA_946540675.1 uncultured Clostridia bacterium
CTTTCTTTAATCGTGTTTTCAAGAGTGGTCCCCGTAGTGATCAGGCAGGGAATGTCGTAACTCAACGCTTCCAATATACCCATTGGCATTCCTTCGGTGCGCGAAGTCTGAATAAAACAGTCGGCACTCAAGAGAGTCTCTTCTTTTTCTTCGTCGAATATCTCGTGATGAAGACTTACGACGTCTTCCACCCCGTTTTCTCTTATAAGAGCGCTGACTTGCTCATACCGACCTTTATAATCCGGACCGTATATTGAAAATTTACAATTGTGTTCCTGTAAAAATCCTTTTATTTTCCCTATTGCGGAAATCATCAAGTCCAACCCTTTTATATAGACTTCGAGCCTGCCGATATAAACGAAATTCATGCAGTCGGTGGAAAAATCGTTTTTTACCTTTTCGGGGACATTTATACCGTTAGTCGCAATAATTTTATTTCTTTTGAATTTAACGTTGTCGGATTCGAGTTGCGACAGACATTGTATCGCCAAAGCGTTCCGATTAAACGAATTAAATAATAAAATGTTTGCGACTTTTTTTTTCAGCCACTTCTTTTTTTGCGACTGCGCCGTCATTTCACCGTGAGGAACGATTATATAAGGTATGCCTTTTTTTCGCAATATTTTTGCTATATGCAGATATTTATAGCGATATAATTCGTGAAAAACCACAATATCGGGAGCGTTAAACGGTTTCGGCAAGTTTTCGACCGAGAAAGGCTCCGCATATTCTATTTGACGGTCGTCGTCAAATATGCGGTAGTTTGAAATATTCAAAAGTCCTACGGTCGCATATGATTGCTGCGCATTTATATGTTGCGGAACTACTACGCATACTCCGTTACACTTGTTATTATTTATATTCGCTATATGCAAAACGACCATATATCTACCTCATAGTCGATTTAACCCATCAACTTCTGAAAACGTTCCAAAATTTCACCATCAAACGCAAATTTAATCTGTTTAGGCGGCAAACTATTGATTTTCTCTTTCACTTTTGCGACGTCGCAGTGCTCTGCGGTCAAATCGAAAACTATTTCCGCGACTTTATCCAAGGCGTCGTCGTTCCAATCGTAACGAGCTATCTCTTGCGTCCCAAGCCTTATTCCGTACCCGTGGAAAAGTTCTTTATGCTTTTTGTTCAGCGTGACTTCGCATTTATAAGCATTGTCGTATATTCTATCCATACACTCTTTACTGCAACGGATGAATATCTGATGCGTCGCCGAAATCGTTCCGTCAATGTCCGCTATGTCTAAACCGTATCCGCGGAGTTTTTCCCCAAGATAATTTGAACAGTGCACCATATGGCTTATATACGCCGTTCCGAATTTTTCAAACTCGATAAGAGCGAAAAGCAAACTTATCTTCTGGTGCATTTGCGAATGACGCAAAAATTTGGGGTTTATTTCCGTTTCCATAAGGTCATGCAAACGTTTTTCGTTTGTCATAATAAGCCCCGAAGCAGGTCCGGGGAAAGTTTTATGAGTCCCGCCGAACATAACTATGTTGCGCATTGTTTTCAAAGGATTGTCGCATAAACCGGCGGCAATCATACCCATCAATTGCGAGCAGTCCCAAAGCAAAACGCACTTCTCCGTGTTTATTTCGTGAAGTTTTAACGGTTTTATCAAGTCGGAAGGAGCAAGTAAAATAAATCCTATACCTTCCTTTTCGACCATCTCGTTTACGGCTTTGTAATCGAGATCGTTGGCTTCCAGATCATACGGCGCGGAATATACTTTTACTCCGAGTCTTTCCACAACGGGTTTAACGGAAGCGTGTCCGCCGTGCTCCTTGTCGAGAATCATCATTTTATCCCCTGGGACGCACAGCGTTTTTGTGATCATATCGATACAATGCATTCCGGTAAAGGGACGCGGATCGGTATATTTGGCACCGAAAATGCGCTCGCAGGTTTCCGACAACATTTGGTAAAACGGAAATAACTTCTCACATCCGATAAAGTTGTCGTTCATATTGAACGAATACGTGTTGTTCATAATGTACCGTTCCTGGAAACCGAACGCCAGCGGCAAATTCGCAAAAGGAGATATGACGTTTTCCGCCGCGCATAAAGGCAAAGCGCGCTCGTGATAGTCTTTGAACTCTTTTGAAAAATTATACAACTTGTTCAGTTCGTTAGACGTATCGACCGAAATTCGCCCGCCTATTCTGACGGTCTTATCCATCTTAAACAGTTTTATTTTCTCACTGTTGAAATCACGGCACTGATAATAACTTCTGCCCAAAAAATGAACTCGTTCGGTTTCGTCCGGATCCGTATCGCATATATACATATCTTCTTTACAACGGAACTTGAACATACTGAATTTAAGGCTTTTAAGCGATTCCAGTCCAACGATATTGCTCTCGTCTTGTCCGAGAAGTTTGCATATGGATTTCATTATTTTCGAGCCGGAATTGTGTATGTACGTGTCGTCAAAATCACGTAATTCTTCCAGCGAATCAAACTCGTAAATCACATTGTCGGGACATCTCTTTGCGTACATATAAAGTTTGTCGAGATGCTTGTCCTGTATATCCGCCCAGAACATATTAGCCGATTCTTTTGTCAAATACTTACTTTCGATAAGATCTATCATATTCTCAGAGAATTTCCGAGAGAAAAAGGCATAGCCGAGCGTTATCCAGACGTCGTAACATCTGTCGCCGTAAAAAGTGTTCGTTATGCGATCGTCGTCATCAGTCGTTATCCCGCGTTCCGCCGTTTTCCCGTTGGCGTATACCGTACAATAATAAGAATCGTACGCATAAGTCTGGAAAATGTTCTGCGTAAAATATAAGTCCGAAGACGTTATTATCGTATTTTTCAGATACTTGCGGGCGGCGTAAACACTCGCGTGATTGTTCCGCGTTTTATAATCCGTCGCTTCGACTAAAACGACCCCGTACTTTTCTTTAAGATAGTCAAACTTTTCCGCCATATACCCTACGACGATAACTATTTCGGATATTCCTTTTTCGCGGAGTTGCTTGATTTGTCTCTCTATAAGCGGTTCGCCTTTTACTTTTAACAGCCCCTTGGGCATTTCATAGTTGAGCGGGACAAATATCGACGACAATCCCGCCGC
>CAMNIW010000187.1 GCA_946540675.1 uncultured Clostridia bacterium
CGCATTATCGAGTTTAATTGTATTTATATTGAAGTATTTCGAATTCCGCGTTACTATACACTATCTCGTTGTTTTGTATACGCCCGTATCTAAGCGTTACCTTATCGCCGACGGCGTACCTGCTGTCTGACATATATTCCTGAACCTTTTCAAGATTTGCGGACGCTGTGGCCGGACGCGAAGTCCCTTCCGCGGTAACCGCCGCTTTGTTTCCAATTTGCACGGACGCTATTATATCTCCCTGTCTTATCCCCGCTTTATAAAACGTTCCGTTTTCGTCTATAGCGGAAATATATACGTAATAAGTAGACGAAGAGAAAAATCCGCCGCTTCTGACCGTACCGATAGACAGCGTTATACCGAAATCGTAATCGCCTTCGATATAGCCCTTTTCAAGCAGTTGTTCGACTATCGGGAGCGCCGTATTCGCGGGGATCGCAAAACTGAGTCCCTGCGCCTTGCTCGATTCGACGCCTGCGTTAACTATTCCGAGCAACACTCCGGTACTGCTGTCAAACAAACCGCCGCCCGAATTTCCGCTGTTTATGGCGGCGTCCGTTTGAATCAAAGTCATAGTCCTGCCCTCGACCTTTACGCTTCGGTCTATCGCGCTGACTATCCCCTTTGTTACCGTTCCGCCGAGAACTCCGAGCGGATTTCCTATCGCTATCACTTCTCTTCCGATAGCGAGATTGGTAGTATCCGCAAATTGTGAAAACGTAACGTCGGTGAGTTTGGACGTTTCGGTTTCTTCTATCTGTATAAGTCCTATATCGGATACGGGATCCGACGCGATAAATTCAGCGTCGAAAGAAATGCCGTATACCGTTCGGACGCTTACGCTCTTGGCTTTTTCTATTACGTGGTGACAAGTTACGATAAGAGCGTTTTTAAGTCCGTCTTCGTCGGAATCGTTGATATCTATTATTACTCCGCTGCCGCTCGATAATCCGTCCGACAAAGTCGCATATATCTCCACGACCGCCGGGCGAACGTTCGCTATCGTAGTTTCGAGATCGTTGGCTTCAAAACTGCCGCTCGCAACGGTCACGGTATAATTTACCGTAGTGCCGGCTTTATATTGAGAATTCGCCGAATTCGAGTCGCCGCTTGCGGAATTATCCGAAACGAACAGTTCGCTGCACGAAACGGCTGAAAACAGTAAACTCATAACAACTGCTATACAAATAAATATCTTCTTTAATCTATCCATAATTAACCTCACTAAAAATAAAAACCGGATATAAACGATTTTCACTTTTATTATTTTTGCACATAATTATTATGTTTTTATGAAAAACATTTTATAATTACGTGAACTATGATCAAATCATAACAATAAAACTTAAATTTTAATTAAATAAAAAGGGGTTGCCGAAAATTTATCGGCAATCCCTTCACGCTCCGCCAAAATCGATATGGCAGAGCTGTCGCAACCGCCGTTAAAATTCAATCAATTCAGGCAAAACTATATCTACAGCCCGTCCTTTACGCAAAACTCTATTTTACGTATCGGGCACGACTGACAATTATAATATGCCTGTCTTTATACTTTTTATACGCGTTTTATTCTTCTTCCTCTTCTTCGGGCAAATCGACGTTATGATATACTTCCTGAACATCGTCGTTATCATCGAACGCATCGAGCATCTTTTCGAACGTTTCGAGTTGATGTTCGTCAAGCGTTACTTTATCGTTAGGTATCATCATAACTTCCGCTTCGAGAAATTCGTAATTCTTTTCTTCGAGATATTTTCTGACCGCCGAAAAGTCTGACGGCGCAGTCCTTATCTCGTAAGAGTCTTCACCCGTAATCACGTCTTCCGCACCGGCTTCAAGCGCGACTTCCATCACCGTATCTTCGTCGAGATCGACGGTCCTTTCGAGAACTATTACGCCTTTATTCTCAAAAAGGTACGAAACCGAACCCGTTGTTCCCATATTTCCGCCGAACTTATCGAAAATATGCCTTACGTCGCCGCCCGTCCTGTTTTTGTTGTCGGTAAGAGTCTTTACTATGACCGCGCTTCCGCCTACGCCGTAACCTTCGTAAGTAAGATTCTCGTAGTTTACGTTACCGAGTTCTCCAGCGGCTTTTGCTATGCTTCTCTTTATGTTATCGTTAGGCATATTGGCGGCTTTCGCTTTGGCTATGACGTCGGCAAGTTTGCTGTTGGTATACGGGTCGGGATTGCCCTTTGCCGCAACGGCAAGTTCTCTTCCGAGTTTAGTAAATACTTTACCCCTTACCGCGTCCGTTTTAGCCTTTTTATTCTTTATATTTGCCCATTTGCTGTGTCCTGACATTGAATGTTCTCCTTATATAGTTTCTAAATCGTCTTTATTTAAGCGATAAAGCAATACCGATAGCGCAACGCCGGCATTGAGACTTTCAACGCCGTTTTTCATAGGGATCGAAACCGTACACGCCGCTGAATCTTTCACAAAGTCGCTGACTCCGTTCGCTTCGTTGCCGACCACAAGACAACACGGTTTTTTTACGGTAAAACCGTACATATTCTCACCGCGCATATCGGCGACGATCAGCGGAATATCCTTGAATATCACGGGAATATCTTCACGCTTTACTTCCGAAACGCGCGTCCTGAATATGCCGCTCATAGACGACCTTACCGCCTTAGGCGAATACGGATCGCAACAATCCGCAAGATAGACGTTTTCAACTCCCGCAGCGGCGCACGACCTTATTATCGTTCCCATATTGCCCGGATCGCTTATCCCGTCCAAAAGCACGTTTATCCCGCCGCTCGGCGTATGACAAGTATCGTCATATCGAAGTACCGCTATCACCCCTTGCGGAGTTTTTTCGTCGCTCACGTAAGCCATTACAGGCTCCGATACCGTCACGCTGTCATATCCGGTCGCGTCGATTTGCGATAAACCCGCTTCGGTTCCTACCAAACAGACAATATCCTTATTTAAGGACATTGCCTCTTTGACCATTTTGAAACCTTCTACCATATAATTTCCGCTTTCTCTTCTCGACTTCTTGTCTTTAAGAGCGGCAATTTCCTTTATACGGGGATTGCTTTTTGACGTTATAATCATAAATATAAATAAGAGCCGAGAATAAAA
>CAMNIW010000188.1 GCA_946540675.1 uncultured Clostridia bacterium
AGGAGGCGCGAATATGTCGAGAATAGGTAGAGAACCGGTCAACGTACCGGCAGGAGTTACCGTTACCGCCGAAAACGGAGTGCTTACGGTAAAAGGACCCAAGGGAACTTTGACGCAAGACTACGACGCGGCTAACATTTCTTTCGATATCGAGCCTACCGTCGTTCACGTAAAGAGAGAGAACGAAGAGGCTTCCACGAGAGCCAAACACGGATTATACAGAGCCCTTCTCAAAAATATGGTCGTCGGGGTTACCGACGGTTACGAAAAGGGACTTACCGTCAACGGCGTCGGCTGGAAAGTCGCTCAGAAAGGCAACGATCTGGATTTATCGGTAGGATTCAGTCACAACGTAGTATTCAAAGCGCCCGCGGGAATAACTCTCACCGCCGTATCCCCGACCGAAATATCGGTCAAGGGTATCGACAAGGTCGCTGTCGGACAGGTTGCGGCAACTATCAGAAGTATCAGAACACCCGAACCTTACCACGGTTACGGCATCGCTTATAAGGGTGAAGTGATCGAACGTAAGGAAGGCAAGACTGCCGGTAAATAAGGAGTAAATCGATATGATAACCAAGATAGATAAAAATGCAGACAGAAGAAAAAGACACGAGAGAGTAAGGGCTAAGATAAGCGGTACCGCCGAATGTCCGAGACTTTGCGTTTACAGGAGTTTGACCAACATCTACGCGCAGATAATCGACGACGTAAAAGGCAACACGCTCGTAGCCTGCTCTACCAAAGAAAAGGCTCTCGCCGCATCTTTGGAAGGCAAGACCAAATGCGAACAGGCAAAGGTCGTAGGCGAAGAACTTGCCAAGAAGGCTCTCGCGAAAGGCATTGAAAACGTAGTTTTCGATCGTGGCGGATACATCTACATCGGTAGAGTACAGGCGTTGGCGGACGGCGCAAGAGCCGGCGGCTTAAAATTCTAAGAGGAGGAGCGAAAAATGGCAAGAGAAAACAATAGACCTCAAAGAAAACAGGATCGCGACGACGGTCTTTGCAAAAAGACAATAGCCATCAACCGTATCACCAAGGTCGTAAAAGGCGGCCGTAAGATGAGATTTTCCGCGCTCGTCGTCGTAGGCGACGAAAACGGTAAGGTCGGATGCGGAAGCGGAAAGGCCAACGAAGTTCCCGAAGCGATCGAAAAGGCTACCGCGCAGGCTAAAAAGGCGATGCATCCCGTATCGGTCGTAAACGGCACCATACCCCACGCGGTAATTGCCAAATTCGGAAGAGGCAACGTTCTTATGCTTCCCGCCGAAGAAGGTACCGGCGTTATTGCGGGCGGTCCCGTCCGTGCGGTAATGGAAGCCGTAGGAATCAAGAACATAAGAACCAAATCTCACGGAACGTCCAACCCCGTAAATATGGTCAAAGCCGTAATCGCGGGACTCGACGAACTCAAAACGGTAGAGCAGGTAGCCGCGCTCCGCGGTAAGGCTCCCGAAGAGATTTTGGGTTAAGGAGGAACTTTCAATGGCACAACTTAAAGTTACCCTTGTAAAGAGCACGATAGCGTGCCTTCCCAAGCAGAAGGCAGTCGTCGCCGCTCTGGGACTTAAAAAAATAAATCAATCCAAGGTTTTTACCGACAGTGACGCTTTGCAAGGTCAACTTGCTCTCGTATCTCATCTGGTAAAAGTCGAAAAGGCATAAGGAGGTACGGCAATGAGAATTGACACATTACAACCTGCGGAAGGTTCGAGGACCTCTAAGAAAAGACTCGGCAGAGGAATCGGTTCGGGTCTCGGCAAGACCAGCGGCAAGGGACACAAAGGTCAATGGGCGAGAAGCGGCGGCGGAGTAAGACCGGGCTTTGAAGGCGGTCAGATGCCGTTGACCCGCAGATCTCCCAAACGCGGTTTCAACAATCATTTCAGGAAAGTTTACGCGATCGTAAACGTCGAGCAACTTGCCGGATTCGAAGCCGGAACGGTTGTCGACTTTGAACTCCTGTGGAACAGCGGACTTATCAAGGAAGTTAAAAACGCGGTAGGTCTCAAAGTTCTCGGCAGCGGCGAACTCAACGTTGCTCTTACCGTAAAAGCCGACAAATTCTCGGCGGCGGCAAAAGAAGCGATTGAAAAAGCCGGCGGTACTTGCGAGCAGGAATAATTTGGTTCGCAAGCGGAGGTAGAAAATGTTTGAGACGTTGAAAAACGCATTTAAAGTAAAAGAAATAAGACATAAAATCTACTGGACGCTTTTGTTTCTTCTTCTTTACAGAATAGGTTGTTATATTCCTGTTCCGGGCGTCGGCACGACGCTTCTCGATGAAAGCGATTTAGGTAGCGCGTCTTATTTGAACATAATGAGTATGATGACGGGCGGTTCGCTCCAGAACGGTACGCTGTTCGCTATGGGTATCGGACCTTACATCAACGCGTCGATCATTATGCAACTTTTGGCAGTAGCCATTCCGCCTCTCGAAAGATTGTCTAAACAAGGCGAAGAGGGAAGAAAGAAAATAGCGCAATACACGCGTTATCTTACGATTATCCTCGCGATAATACAGTCTGTCGGAATTATTTTGAGTTACGGCAGCGACAGCATTATACACGGTTCCGAGAACTATCCGAGTTTGTCTGCGATTCTCGCGGGCGGAAAGGACGCGACTAACGGATTTACCGACGCGATGAGTTATATCATAGTCGTTTTGTTCTTCACCGCGGGCACCTGCATCACTATGTGGATAGGCGAGAGAATAACCGAACACGGAGTATCCAACGGCATATCGCTCCTTATCTTTGCGGGAATCATCGCTTCGGCGGGAATATTCACCGTAAACCAGATAAGAACTATATTCGGCGGCGACTTCGAGAGAGTTCAACTTCTCCGTTTCCTCGGATACGTGCTCATAATCGTAGTGGTATTCGGACTTATAGTCTGGGTGGAACTTGCGGAGAGAAAGATAAGCGTTCAATACGCAAAGCAGGTCAAAGGCAGGAAGATGTACGGCGGTCAGTCGACCGTTATCCCCATCAAAGTCAACGCGAACGGCGTTATGCCCCTTATATTCGCGTTCTCGATAATGACGTTCCCCGAACTCATAATGACTCTTATCGGA
>CAMNIW010000189.1 GCA_946540675.1 uncultured Clostridia bacterium
TGACCTTCGGGAATACCGGTCTTGAGCATAAGGTTCGCTTCGGTTCCGCCGAGTTCGGCAATCGCTTCTTTCATAGCGTCTATGAAGTTTTTGTCATAGGTGGAAAGGTTGTCGTGCAAGCAGATAAGACCGACTTTGAAATCAGCGGGAAGCGTGTAGTCGGAATAATTTTCAGCGGTCTTAACCTGAACGTTGTTCGTTTTGGTCTTGAGTTCTACGGGCGTGTTGTCAGCGCCGTTTCCACAGCCTGCAAACATACCGAGAGCAAAAACAAGAGCCATAACCAGGGTTAAAAGTTTCTTCATATTTTTCTCCTTTTTTTCGCCTTTTGGCGATTTTTTGCGTAAAAAAACAAAAATCCCAAGACCTTATTCCCGGAATTTCAATGCCGAGTCGGTCATTTCGTCAATTATTGCGAGAGATTCGACCCTGACACCCGCAGCGCGCAGTTCGTCTCCGCCGCCCTGAAATCCTTTTTCGATCTCTATGCAGCAACCTACGAGACAAGCGCCCGCCTGCTTTACTATTGATATGAGCCCTTTAAGGGCGTTGCCGTTGGCGAGAAAATCGTCGGTTATAAGTACGCGATCGTTCTCGTTGATATAAGAACTCGTAACGGCTATTTCGTACGAAGTCTTGTGCGTATAAGAATATACGGGGGCGGTGTACTGCTCTCCGCTGACGTTTGCGGAACGATGCTTTTTGGCAAAGACCATTGGAACGCCGAGCCGCATGGCGACCGCCGTGGCAAACGCTATCCCCGACGCTTCTACCGTCAAAACTTTGGTTATGCTTTCACCGCCGAACAATCTCTCGGTTTCCCCGACCATCTTTTTAAGCAAATCAGTGTCGACCTGCTGGTTAAGGAATTTACCCACTTTGAGAATATATCCCGGTAAAATCTCGCCGTCTCTTAAAATCTTTTGTTCGAGTTCTAACATAATTCACCAAAAAACGACAGGGATAGAAAAACAAAAAACAGGTCAAAATAACCTGTTTGCCGATAAAACGGAAATTCGCCCGTAACAAATCCAATAGTCGCAACTTTTTCGGCGTGCGGTAGAGACGTTTGAGCCTTGAATTTCAAACCTATATCGGCATTGCTTTTCAAATATATTATAAGTATATAATAAGGAAAAGTATTTGTCAAACGTTTTTCGGCGTATCTCGGAAAATCGCTTTTCTTTGTCTGCGCCCGACATACTATCGGTTGACTTTGATACGCGAAAATGATACTATATATATTATGTTAGCAATCATTGCCGAAAAGCCGAGCCTTGCGCGAAACATCGTTGCGGGCATAGGCGATATGACGAAAAAAAACGGGTATTACGAAAACGCCGATTACGTGGTCACTTGGGCGTTCGGACATTTGTTTTCTCTGTACGACATAGAAGACTATATGCAAAATCCGCCTGAAAAAACAAAATGGACACTCGATAATTTGCCCTGTTTTCCTGAAAAATTCGAATTCAAACTGAAAAAGGATCAAAACGGGAAAACGGACGACGGCGTAAAGAAACAGTTCGGCGTCATATCCGCGCTTTTGAACCGTCCCGACGTAACGGGTATCGTAAACGCGGGCGACTCGGATCGCGAAGGCGAAATAATAGTAAGGCTCTGCATAAACCACGCGCTGAAATCGAAAAAACCCGTTTACAGGCTATGGCTGCCCGACCAGACTCCGCAAACGGTCGCCAAAGGCATAAAGGAAATGAAGAGCGACAGCGTATACGACAATCTCGCAAAAGAAGGATTTTCGAGAACGTATATCGACTGGCTGTACGGCGTAAATCTTACGAGATACGCAACGATAAAATCGGGTACGCTTCTTCGGGTCGGCAGAGTCATAGTCCCGATAGTAAAGGCGATATACGACCGAGATAACGAAATAAAAAATTTCAAACCGGAAACTTATTATGCTCTCGTATCGAAAGCGATTACCGCCGGAGAAGAAATCGAACTCGTTTCTAAGTATAAATTTTCGGAAAACGAGAAGGCAAAAGCCGAAAAATGCTGCGTTCGTATGAACGCTCTGCAAGCCGTAGTCACGGATAAAAAAGCAAAAAAAGAAGTCGTCTCGGCAGGCAAACTCTACTCTCTGACAAAACTGCAAAACCATCTCGGCAAAAAATACAAAATGCCTATGGAAAGAAGCCTTGCGATAGCGCAAAAACTCTATGAAAACGGCTACATAAGTTATCCGCGAACGAACTCGGAATATCTCGCCACCAACGAAAAAAATAAATTCAAAAAAATAATCGGCGATATAAAAAATCTCGGATACGGGATAATATTCAAGGATAAAAAGTCGATTTTCGACGACTCGAAAATAGAGTCGCACTCTGCGCTTACTCCGACCTACAAGATACCGCAAAAGAGCGCGCTTTCAAATGACGAATACACCGTTTATTCGGCAATTTTCAAGAGATTTTGCGCCGTTTTCTGTGAAGAAGAATGTGTTGCCGCAAAGACGGAGATAAACGTTTCGCTCGGCGGAAAAGAAGACTATAAATTAAAGGGCTCGGTCATAGTTACAGCGGGCTGGACCAAGTACGACGGCGCACCGAAAACCGATAAGATACTTCCCGATCTGAAAGTCGGAGACATAATCAACGTGAATTTCCGTCCGGAAGAAAGGCAGACCGCTCCGCCGAAGCACTACACTATCGAAACTCTTAACAACTACCTGAAAAATCCCTTCCGCGACGAGAAAACTCCGCAAGACGGCGACGAAGAAGAATATAAAGCGATATTCAAAGGTCTCGAACTCGGCACCGAAGCGACGAGAACGGGGATAATCGACAACGCAAAAAAAAGCGGATACATTTCCCTTAAAAAAGACGTTTATTATATCGAGAACAACGGCACGTTCCTTATAGAACAACTGCTCGATATGAACATTTCGATGGATAAATACAAAACGAGCGAACTCGGTCAGGCTCTTAAAAAAGTCTATCACGGCGATATGACCGTCGAAGAAAGCGTAAATATGGCAAAGGAAGAGATAAAGCGAGTTTTCGATTCCGACCAAAGCGGCGGCACGGGATTTTACGGCGACCGCA
>CAMNIW010000190.1 GCA_946540675.1 uncultured Clostridia bacterium
TTTGAGCGTATCCGTTAGCCGCTTCGTCTATGGCGTTATCCACTATTTCCCAAAGTATATGATGCAATCCCCTTGGTCCCGTCGATCCGATATACATACCGGGTCTTACTCTGACGGCTTCGAGCCCTTCCAAAATCTTAATGTCCTGGGTGTTGTATTCGCTGTTCGGCATTCGCCCCTCCGTTATGTTGTATAAATATAAAATATTATACCATATATATAGTGGTTTATCAAGTTTTTTAATTATAAAATGTAAAAAAATACAACTATTCTCTTTGCGGAAAATGTTATATTACTATTCGCCGTCATCGTTCTTCTCCGTCTTTATGTTCGTATCGCGGAACGCAAAGACTTCCGCTCCTTGTTTGTCGGTCAGTCTTGGCATTTTCCGCCTTGCCTTCTTTATTTTTTTGCATTAAAAAAGCCCTGCGCATTGCAAGGCTTTATTCGATATTAACACTATGTTTTTGATAAACTAAACGCATAATGAACAATCTCATCTCTATCGATTTCCGTGTGTTCATCTAAAAAAGCGAGCATTTTATCAATCTGTTCATCTTCTCTTAAATCTAAACAAATACCTAACCCGTCATCGTCATCAAGAATATCTGCTTTCACTAAGGCTTTCATCCTTTTCATAAGAAGTTTTTGTTTTTCAGTCATTATCGTCTTTCCATCCGTTTAGAATATTATAGTCAAGTTCTATATCATATTTTGCTAAAATCTTAAAATTATACCCTTTTGATACAACTTTATATGAATTGTTTACCGTTCTCACATATCCATCAAAACACCCGTTCAAGTCCCTTTCATACAAAGTAACGCTCGGGCACATATGTTACCCGAGCGTTTATGGTCGAGGTGACGGGACTTGCTCCGCTCGGTTTCCCTCGCTATCACGCCTGTGTGGCAAACGACCATTCCGTTGGTCGTTTGGTCGCAAATTGTCCGTACAAATCATAGTACCGTATAATTTGCGACTTCCCACCCGTTCAAGTCCCTTTCATACAAAGTAACGCTCGGGCACATATGTTACCCGAGCGTTTATGGTCGAGGTGACGGGACTTGAACCCACGGCCTCTTGGTCCCGAACCAAGCGCGCTACCAAACTGCGCTACACCTCGCAACACCATCATTTAAGACAGCGTAAATTATTATACAACATAAACTTTATTTTTTCAAGCGTTTTACGGGCAATAAAACAAAAAATAAATAATTTTTATACCCGACGTCATTTTAATATCAACCTGTATTCTTCTCCTTTATTTCGCATAAACGAGCGCACTTCTCGCCATTCGGGATAATACCTGTCAAGCATAGATTTGAATAGCGGTCCGTGGTTCGCCTGTTCTAAATGACATAATTCGTGTAATATTACATAATCAAGACACTCTTCGGGCAAGGAAACGAGATAAAAAGACAAATTGATTTTCCCCGACGCTTTGTTGCAACTTCCCCAACGACTAGTAGTCTTTCTTATCGTAACACCGCTCGGTCTCAGTCCCGTTATGCGCTCCCATTTATCAAAGTATAGGCGTGCCTTATCGGCAAGTATTTTTGCGAGTATTTTACTCGCCGCGGCAACGCGTTTATCGGGATCGTCCCGGTCTCTCACATAAAAAACGTCGCCGTCCAAACGGTATTTTCCTATAGTCGAGCCGATGGTTACGACACGACCGAAAACATAAATATTCTCGCCTACGGAAAAAGTGTTTTCGGCGCGTTTTTCACAGGCCGCGGACATTCGTTTTTTGACCCAGCCGAACTTTGATTCAAAAAACGCAAAGGCTTCCGCGTCGGAAACATACGTCGGCACGCTCAAAGAAATATCGCCATAGCGAGTTATGGTTATATTAAAGTTTTTAATTTTTTTACGCCGAAAATCAACCCTTAAACCACAAATTTCAACAATCATAATTTAATAAAAAAACGCCGATATTCTCGGCGTTTTTGTCTTATTTTGCATATTCGACGCAGCGCCACTCTCTGATGACGTTGACTTTGATTTGTCCGGGGTATTCAAGTTCGCTCTCGATCTTTTTTGCAATATCTTTTGCAAGGAACATTGCCTGACTGTCGTCGATTTGTTCGGGTTTAACCATAACTCTGACTTCACGTCCCGCTTGTATCGCGTATGCCTTTTCTACTCCGTTAAAGCCGTTCGCTATACCTTCGAGTTGTTCAAGACGTTTGACGTAATTAGTGTTGGTTTCACGCCTTGCTCCTGGTCTCGCGCTCGAAATTGCGTCCGCCGCTTGTACAAGCACCGCTTCGATGCATTTGGGTTCTACGTCGCCGTGATGAGCCTGTATACAGTTGATGACGTTCTTATTCTCTTTATACTTCTTAGCGAGATCGACGCCGATTTGTATATGCGTGCCTTCGACTTCAAAGTCGACCGCTTTTCCTATATCGTGCAAAAGTCCGCCGCGTTTTGCAAGGTTTACGTCAACGCCGAGTTCCGCAGCCATAAGTCCGGCAAGATGCGAAACTTCCAATGAGTGTTTCAATACGTTTTGTCCGTAACTCGTCCTGAATTTAAGTCTGCCGAGAAGTTTGATAAGTTCGGGATGGATTCCGAAAAGACCGGCGTCAAACATAGCGGCTTCGCCCGCTTCTTTGATTTGACCGTCGAGTTCTTTTTTAACTTTTTCAACGGTTTCTTCTATTCTTGCGGGATGGATTCTGCCGTCGGAAATGAGTTTTTCAAGCGACAATCTCGCAACTTCCCTTCTTACCGGGTCGAAACCGGAAAGTATAACCACTTCCGGAGTGTCGTCTATAATAAGTTCGATACCCGTTGCGTTTTCGAGAGTACGGATGTTTCTTCCTTCTCTGCCTATTATTCTCGCCTTCATATCGTCGTTCGGAAGGGGAACGACGGAAACGGTAATCTCCGAAGCCTGATCCGCACTACACTTCTGAATAGCAAGACTTATTATCTCTTTTGCTTTTTTGTCCGCTTCTTCTTTGCTTTCCTGCTCTATGTTTCTGACCTGCACCGCCACGTCACGGCGAGTCTCGTCCAAAATAGCGTC